>JBEIQV010000010.1:0-26147 GCA_040376335.1 Verrucomicrobiia bacterium
CCACCGCTGCTGACGCCTTCGCTTCGATCAAAAAGCTCGCTGGCGAATGGCGCGGGCCTGCCATGCAAAAAGGAATGCCGAAATCACATTCCATCTTCCGCGTCACCGCTGGCGGCAGCGCGGTGGAGGAAACCATTTTCCCCGGCACGAAGATGGAAATGATCTCCATGTATCACATGGACAAGGGCGACCTGCTGATGACGCACTACTGCATGCTCGGCAACCAGCCACGCACGAAGCTCAACACCCGCAAGAGCACCGCGACCGAACTCGTGTTCGATTTCGACGGCGGCACAAACTTGAATCCCCGCCGCGACATGCACATGCACAGCCTCACACTCACGCTTTCCGGCACGAAAAAATCCGGCGCACAGAAACTGACCTGCGCCGGCACAAGCTGGGAGGGCGGAAAACAGAAAATGGCCTGCGGAAATACGCTCACACGGGTGAGGTAGTTTTGCTGCAAAAGCTATTTCTCGGCTAAAATGCCGAGCGCGTTGCTTAGCGTGCGCCCGATTGACGCCGCCCCTGCTCTGCGGCAGGGTGGCGCGGTGAAATCAATCCTCACATTGCTTTTGATCCTCGCCGCCGTGCTGCCTTCGAGTGCTGGCGAGCGGGTCGTGCTTTATGTGACGCTGCTGCAAAGCACCGCCACCGAGCTAAGCGACGGCACGAAGTGGCAGATGGACAAGGGCGATTGCTTCCCCGTGGTTTCCTACAAGGAATCGCACACCAAAGTGATCCTCCAGATCGCGAGCGCGACGTTCATGGTGCCGGCGGAAAAAACCCGCGTCGTCTCGGAAAAAGAGCTACCCGCAGCAATCGGCAATTACCGCGCAAATGTGAACACCTACATCAATGGCGTCGCCGCACGTTGGCGCGCAGCGGCGGAAGCCGGAAAGGCACCGGAATGAAACTCTTCGTCAAAGTCTGGTGCCCGTGGTGCGTCTCGGCGCGCGAGTGGCTCGACAAGCGCGGCTACCAATACGAACTCGTGGACGTGGAGGAAAACGACGCGGATTACGAAGAGATGCGCCGCATTTCCGGCCAGAGCAAAACGCCGACACTGCTCACGCACGACGGTCTCGTGCTGCCGGATTTCGGCCCAGAGGAACTGGCTGCCTTCATCAAGGAAAACAACATCACGCCCTAGGGAATGTTCGACCTTCTGCTCATCGCTGGCGTGTTTGTGCTCAGCCTTTCGCTGCGCACGCTAAACAGCGTCCTCCTTCGCAAACTGGGCACTTTTGGTTTCCTCGCCACGTCGTTTCTCATCGGCTGGCGCTTTACGGAATCCTGGCCGATGGGGATTTTGTTCGCGAGCTTCTGGCTCGTGTGGCCGTGGTATGAACTCATCACGCGAGTGCGCAAAATCAAGATGCCTGCGGACAAAACGCTGCGGCACAAGACGCCGCCGCACCGCGAATTTTTTCCCGCGCTCGCCGACCTCACCGGCGAGATCGAGGGCGAAGGCTACGAGCATCTCGAAGACCTCGGGCGCGACTGGGACGAGACCCAGCAGTTCTTCCGCATCTTTCACAAAAACGACGAGCGTGCGCAGGCGGTGATCTGTCTCATCGAGCAGGAAAACTACGCGTTTTACTACATCCGCCTCATCTCCCGCGCGCAGGACGGGACGGTGTGGACGACGTGGAACTATCCATTTTCGCTCAACCTCAAAGTCGCCCCCGAGTGGCGCATGAATCGAGAGAGTGGCGACAAAACTTTTATCCAACTCCTCGACAGCCACCGCGCCTGCCTCGAACGCAACGGAGTCCGCACGGAAAATCTCCTCGAAACAAAACCGCTCGAACTCGCCGATCAGCTTCAGTCCGAGCAGCAGGCACAAATCGCGCACAACGTCACCGCAGGCATCCTTGCCAAAGGCAAGGACGGCGAGATCCGCTACACTTGGCGCGGGCTGCTGTTTATCTGGCTGCAATTTCTCCGCGACTTCGTAAGACTCCACTAGTCATGCCCACCATTGATCAAGTGATGGCCGAGGAACGCGCATCCGCGTTCACCAAACGCAGCATCAAAAACGCGTCGAAACTCGCTGGCTTGAAAATGGTCGTCTCAATGATGGACCTCACCACGCTCGAGGGAAAAGACACGCCCGGCAAAGTCGCCTACCTCTGCCGCAAAGCCATCCAGCCCGCAGAGCCGCGCCTCGGCGTTCCATCGTGCGCCGCAGTCTGTGTTTATCCGAATCTCGTCCGCGCCGCGCGCGCGTTCGTCGGCGACAGCGGCGTGAAAGTCGCAGCGGTCGCCACCGCATTTCCGAGCGGCGCGATGCCACTGCGCGTGAAGCTCACCGATGTCCGCATGGCCGTGGATTTCGGCGCGGATGAAATAGACATGGTCATCGATCGCGGCGCATTCCTCGCCGGCGAACATGGGCGCGTGAGCGATGAAATCGCCGCCGTGAAAGAAGCGTGCGGCCCCGCGCATTTGAAAGTGATTTTGGAAACCGGCGAACTGCACAGCTACGATAACGTGCGCATCGCCAGCGACCTCGCCATGCACGCAGGCGCGGATTTCATCAAGACGAGCACCGGCAAAGTCGCACCAGCCGCCACGCTGCCCGTCACGCTCGTCATGCTCGAAGCCATCCGCGATTTCTTTTTCGCCACAGGCCGCCGCATCGGCATGAAGCCCGCAGGCGGCATCCGCACCGCAAAGGAATCGCTCGCCTACCTCGTGATGCTCGCCGAAACGCTCGGCGACGACTGGATGACGCCCGACCTGTTCCGCTTCGGAGCCAGCACGCTCGCCAACGACGTCGTCATGCAAATCGCAAAACTCACCGACGGCAGCTACCAAGGCGCAGACTACTTCTCGCAGCCGTAGTCGGCGGCTTAAAGTTTTGAGGCGACTTCGGGCGGCACTGCGCTCGCTGACTTAGCGCCCTTTTTCGTCGCCTCGAATTGCACGCGGAGTTTTTCCGCCACGGCTTTTGCGGCGACGACTTCTTTTGCTAAAGCGGCGGCTGCTTTCTCGGCTGCGGCTTTGTTTTTCACTGCGTCTTTTTCGAGCTGTGGGATGCGCGCTTTGAGTTCTACGATTAGTTTTTTCGCCTCCTCAGCGGACTTCTTTGTTTCTTCGAGAGCCTTTTGTGTGAGGGAGATTTTGTCGGCGGCAAGCTTCGCGTCGGCGTGAGCTTTCTTCACGGCCTCTAGCAACTCCGGCGCGACGACCACCGACTGGCTGGCCGGCTTACCTTTGGCAGCAGCGAGTGCCCCTTCGGCTTTGGCGACAAGTTGCTTTTGCGTCTGAACAGCACCGTTGGTCTTAATGTAATCCGGCGTGCCTTGGTCAAACTTCGCACGCTCGGCGCGGAGACGCACCATTTCCGCTGAAGCTGCTTCCAACTTTTTCGTCAGTTCGGCGATTTCAGCTCCGGGTTTATCCTCTGGCGGCGCGTCCGTCTTTTTGTCTGCTGCGGCTTTTTCCGCTAATACAATCGCAGCCTTCGCCGCCTCGGCAGCCTGCTTCGCCGCAGCGAGCGCCTGCTCTTTGGCCGCGATGGTTTTAGGCGCTTCAGCGATGATCCTTTGAGCGACAACAAGCCCTTGTTTGCTCAGTTCGACCTGACGGAATGCATCCTTCGCAGCAGCCACGGCCTCTTCGTATTTTACCTGCTTGTCGGCGGCGTTTTGCTTCGCGTTAAAAACCGTCTGGTAAATTTGTGCGCGCCTCCACCGCTCCACGCCCGCTTTCGCTGTGATGATGCGGGCGTTTGCTGCATCAAGTTCAGCCCTAGCTTTGGCGAGCGTCTGTTCCACCTCTGCCTGCACCGGTGTCGGCTTCGCTGGCGTTTGTAGTTTCTGAATTTCCGCCTCCGCTGCGGCGATGCTCTTGTTGGCTGTTTCAATTTGCTTCGGAGCATCCGCCTTCCATTTCCTCGCCTCCGCTTGCGCGCGCTGGAGTTGTTGCGTGATCAAAATAACCTTCTCCTGAGCGGCGGAGTTTGCGCTTTTGCCCGACTCGGACTCCGCAGGATTGCCAATCACTTCCCCACCCTTGTTCGCGCCGGCAATCGCTTGTTCAGCCTTTGCTAATTCCGGTTTGAGCGCCTGAACCGCACCGTCTGCGCGAACGTATTCAGGCGTGCCTTGCAAAAATTTTGCACGCTCCTCGCGGCGCTTGGCAATCTCTGCGGTCAGTTCATCGAATTTCTTCTTCGCCTCAGCCTTCGCAGAATCGTCGGCGGGCGCAGTGGAAGTTTTCTGCTGCACTGAGCCTGTGGTGCGCGCTTTCACGACGGCATCCTTCGCCTTCTCCAATTCAACCGTGAGATCGTTCACCGCTTTCTCAGCATTTCCCGATGTTGCCTTCGTCGTTTCGCTTTGTTTCGCCGCCTCTGCTTTTCGCGCCTCAGCAGCGGCGATGGCCGCCATGCGCTTCGACTCTGCGGTTTCTTTTTCCGTCTTTACCCTGGCCTCCGCTTTTGCGACGGCCTCCAGCAATGTGGGCAGAGCTCCGCTGCCCACGATGATCTCCTTTTCTAAGACTGCGATTTGCTCGGCGATAGTGGGCGGATTCGTATCCAGCGCGCCGATGCGCTTTCCGTCGAGTGAGCATACGCGCACTTCGCCCGTCCAGTCGGTCGCGATCACGCGCTCACCATTAAGAGTGCATCGGACGGCGAGATCACTGAACGCTTCGGTGGTCGCGATTTGTTTCCCGGTCGAATCCCAAATCTTCGCCACCTTGTCACGGCCGCACGTGGCCAGCCGTCCATCGGGCGAAAACTCCGCCCACAGCGCGCCGCCATTGTGCGCGACCCAGCTTTTCATCTCCGTGCCATCCTTCACATTCCACAGCGTCACCTTGCCGTCCTCACTCGCGCTCGCGAGCACGCCAGGCATAAACGCCAGCGCCGTCACGCCTGCCTTGTGTCCTGCGAGTGAATTGAAAGGTTTCGGATCCGCGCCTGTCTCCCAAACTTCGATACCGCCATTGCGGTCTGCCGACGCGATATATTTTCCATCAGGACTGAAAGCGACCGCTGTCACCCACTCTGTGTGCTTTTTGATCGTCGCGGTCTGCTTGCCGTCCTTCGTCTGGAAAATTTTCAACCGCCTGTCCGCGCCACCGAGCGCTACGAACTGATGGTCCGGCGAAATGTCCGCCGCCAGCACTGCGTCAATTTCATTACCCACGGTGCCAGCGCGCTCGCCCGTCGTCACATCCCACAACACGACCCTGCCCGACTTCCCGCCGAGGCCGCCCGCAGCGAGCAGCAGCTTCGCATTACGCGAAAAGCGCAGCACATTTGGAAACCCTTCGGGAAATGCCAGCACACCGAGCCGCTCGGTCGTCTCGGTGTTGAAAAGGAATACCTGTCTTTGCCCGCCGACCGCCACGAGCGGCGCCCACGGACTCGCTGCCATCGCGAGAATCACGTTGCCCTGACGCGCACGCACAAACGGCTCCATCGGCAAATCGCCCGGCATCGGCGGCGGGCCATCGGGGCGTTTGAGCGAAACAATTGCCGCGTCCACTTTGTTCGCGGCGACTTGCGCTGGTTTGCTGCCGGGATTTTCGAGCGCAAAGCCAGCGATCCAGTTTTTCAGCAACGCAAGTTCACCCTCGCTCAGCTTGTCGCCCTTCGGTGGCATCTTCGGCTCCTCCGCCTGAGTGCACACTTTATACATCAGCGATCCGTCAGCGTTTCCGGGTTTGATGACCGGACCGTTTTCACTGCCGGCGAGCGTGGCTGCGTAAGTCGTCAGATCGAGGCCCGCCTTTTTTTTGTCGGGGTTGTGGCAGTTCGTGCAGACGTTGCGGAAAATGGGCGCGATGTGCTCGGCATACGTCACCTTGGCCGGTGCCTGCGCGTTTGCGGCGAGGCAAACACCGAGCAGTGCGGCGGAGATGGGAAGGAGCGGTTTCACGTTCGTATCTTTTGAAAGCGATGAGGCGGGTTTGAATTAGCGGATTTTTCCAGCACGACCGCAATCACTCATTGCCCTCGCCGCCCGGCCATGAGTTGACAATAATGCTGACATGAGTAACGCACCGCGCACGGCCTTTGTCCTCGGCGCCGGGCTGGGCACGCGGCTGCGACCGCTGACGGCACGGCGCCCGAAACCGCTCATCCCCGTAGGCGGAAAACCGCTGATCTGCCACGCGATGGATCATCTGCTGGCGCTGGGCGTGGAGCGTTTCGTCGTGAACACGCACTGGTGTGCGGAGCGGTATGCGGAGTTTTTCCCAAAAGGGACTTACAAGAACGCGCCTGTGGTTTTTGTCCACGAAACACCAGAAGTGCTGGAGACAGCGGGCGGGATTTGGAACGCACGCGCTCATTTAGGAGACGGACCGTTCGTTGTTTATAACGGGGACATCTTCAGTGACGTCCCGCTGGAACGCGCATGGGCGCATCACACAGCCAGCGGAAATGAAGTGACGCTCGTGCTGCGTTCGCATGGAGGAAATCAAAACGTGGCATACGATGCGGGCCGCGTGCTGGATTTGCGACGCGAGCTGAGGCCTGACATCGTTCCGGGACATGTGTTCACTGGTATCTATTTTGTAGAGCCAAGTTTCATCGCGCGTATTCCGGCGGATGTGAAAATGTCGGTGGTTCCGATTTTTCAAACGATGATCCGTGAAAGCGCAAAACTCGGCGGCATCGTGCTCGACGAAGGCGACTGGCGCGATCTCGGCACGCGTGAAGAGTATCTAGCCGCGTGCGCCGCCATCGGCGAACCACCAACCGGTGCTGCACAAATCGGCGAGGGCGCGGTGCTGCGCGATTGCATCATCTGGCCGGGTGGCGAAGTCGCGCCCGGCGCGCGGTTGACTCGCTGCATCGTGACCGACGGCGCGCGCGCCGAGGGCGAGTGGACGGACAAGGATTTTTGAGTGTCAGCGAATGGTCTTTTTACTCCCCTGAGAAAGAAGGCGGATTTCAAATTCGGTAATCTCGTCGTCCGAGCGCAGCAGTCGCAAATCTCCTCCCTGCGCCCGCGCCAGTTCGCGCGCGATGCTGAGGCCGAGACCGTGGCCGACACGTTGTTCATCGCTCTCGCCACGCGTGAAGCGATTGAAAATGACTGACATTTTTTCGCCAGGAATTGGAGTGCCCGTGCTAGCAACGATGATGAAGACACCTTCCTCGTCCGTGCCTGCACTGACGCTGATCAGGCCGCCGTCTCGATTATATTTCACCGCGTTTTCGAGGAGGTTCAGCAACACTTGCTCGACGCGAGCTTCATCCGCGATGGCAGGAATTTTCTCCGGCAGATCATGCTCGATGCGGAGTTTGCGCTGGCCGGCGAGAACTTCGGCGTCTTCGAGACAACCTTCGATAAGCATACGAAGATCGGTTTCAACCGCCTTCACCGTGAGGCTTCCGGCATCGGCGCGCGCGAGGAGGAGCAGCCCCTCGGCTAGCGAGGAAAGTCGGCGCGTCTGCTGGAGGAGTTCATCCAGCTCGCGGCAATGCTCGGGCGAAAGTCCGGGTTGTTTGAGCAGCGATTCGATGCACGAACGCATGACGGTGATTGGCGTCTTGAGTTGGTGCGATGCGTCGGATGCGAAGTGAACGGCCTGAGTGTATCCCTTTTCGAGCTGCTCGAAGGTTTTGTTGAGCACCTCGGTGAGTTCGTGGATTTCGTCTTTTGCTGCGGGCACCGGAAGACGCTGCGTCAAATCCTCGGTGGTGATGCGCCGGGCGGCATCAGTGATTTTTTTGACGGGTCGCAGGGCGCGGACTGCCACGAGTAGTCCCCCAGCGAGGCTGAAGAGCAGGATGGCCGGCAATGAAATGACGATGGCGTGTGAAACGCGGTCGAGCGTGGCGTTGTCATTCGCGAGCGACGCACCGAGATGGAGGATGAGCGATTTATGATAGTAGGTGCCGACGCGGTAGGGCCGCTCGCGGAAATTGACCTCGTGCAACTCCGGCAATCCTCCTCCGAGGCTCGTGTTTTTGAGGTTCGCGGAGCGATAAAGCGTCTGCTTCTTCTCGCCGATAATCTCGATCAAATGCGAAGCCGCGGAAGGCGGCATTAAATCGTCCGCAATAATAGTGCGCACTTCAGCCGGGCCGCCGGGCCGCTGATCGAGGTTCCAGAAAATCTCGCTCGCAACGCGATCCAAGCGCCGATCTAAAGTCTCCTGCAGTTCGTATTGGAGAAAATAGCGGATACCGAAAAGCGCGAGCCCCATCGCTCCACCAGCCATCAGTGTAGACCAAAGCGCTACTTTGACCCGCAGGGGCAGCGATCTCATGCCGCCGGCGCTTCGATTTTGTAGCCGACGTTGCGGACTGTCTGGATGAGCTTTACAGGGAAATCTTCATCCACCTTTCGGCGGACGCGCTGGATATACACGTCCACGGCGTTCGTCTCGTCATCGAGGTCGCTTTTCCACACATGCTCGCAAAGCTCCGTGCGCGAGAACGCACGTCCCATGTGGCGCATGAGGAAATTGAGCAGGCCGTATTCGCGCAGTGAGAGGTAAAGTTTTGTCGTGCCCCGAATGACATCGCGCGTGGTTTCATTCAGCACGAGATCGCCTACGCGCAGGAGCGGTGAGTTGTCGGTGCCCTTGCGCCGGGTGAGTGCGTTCACGCGGGCGATCAATTCCTCCATCGCAAACGGCTTGGGTAAATAGTCGTCGGCACCGAGATCGAGACCGCTGATGCGATCCGGCAATTCACCACGTGCTGTGATGATGAGCACCGGTGTGGACAGACTGCGCTGGCGGATGGCTCGGAGAATTTCGATGCCGTCGCAACCCGGCAGCGCCAGATCGAGAAGGATGATATCAAACGGGCGTGTGGTGGCGGCTTTGAGACCCTCGTCACCTTTGTGAAGGGTCTCCACCGTGTGGCCCTCGGCAGTGAGGGCTTTTGCGATGTAGCGGGCGATTTTTTCTTCGTCTTCGACTAGTAGTATTTTCATGGGGAGTGATTGTTATTTTTGGAATAGATGAGCGGTTTTCGGCGATGTGCAATGGCGGCGTTGATTGCTAACGAATTTTTTACAACTCCTGCACGAAGTCCTGACAACCCCGGAAATGCGATGCGCTACGTTCGCGGCATGAAAACAACACGCACACTAGCCATCGCCACGCTCGCTCTCTGCGGGCTTTCCTTAACCCACGCCGCAGACGCCAAGTCCGACCAGCCGGTTGTTCAGATCGCCATCCTGCTCGATAATTCGGGCAGCATGAGCGGCTTGATCGCGCAGGCGAAAACGCAGCTCTGGAACATCGTCAACGAATTCATCTCCGCCAAGCAGGACGGCAAAGCGCCGCGCGTGCAAGTCGCGCTTTTCGCTTATGGGTTGAACAACGCGCCCGGGAATTCCGGCTACATACACCAGCTTTCGCCGCTAACGGACGACCTCGACAAACTGAGTGAGCAACTTTTCTCTATCTCGCAGAAAGACGCTGGCAGTGAGGAGTATTGCGGCTGGGTGATCCGCGACGCGGTGGAAAAACTCGAATGGGACAATTCGCCGAAGACCTACAAGGCGATTTTCATCGCGGGCAACGAGCCGTTCACGCAGGGGTCTGTGAAATACACCGTCGCGTGCAAAGCAGCGATCTCGAAGGGAATCATCGTGAACACCATTCACTGCGGCTCCGAGAGCGACGGCATCAGCGGCATGTGGAAAGACGCGGCGGCAATGTCCGACGGGCGTTTTTTGATCATCAATCACAACGCGCAGGTCGCTGCGATCCCGGCCCCGCAGGACAAGGATATCGCCGAATTAAACACCAAGCTAAACACGACCTACGTGGCTTATGGTGCCAAAGGCGCAGATGGCAAAAGCAGGCAGATGGTTCAGGACGCAAATGCCGCAGCGGCACCAGCTGCTCCTGAGGTGATGGCGAAACGCGCTGCCAGCAAGGCCTCTGCGAACTACAGCAACAGCGGCTGGGATCTAGTGGATCGCTGCAAGGAGAAGAACTTCGACATCACAAAAGTAGCCGAAGCGGAACTCCCCGAGGAAATGCGCAAGCTAAGCGTGGATGAGAGGAAGACCTACGTGGAAAAGAAACGCGCCGAGCGCGAGGAACTCCAAAAGAAGCTCAGCACCCTCGCTGTGGAACGCGACAAATTCGTCGCTGAAAAACAAAAGGAACAGAGCAAAGACCCGACACTGGCGAGCGCAGTCACCACCGCTGTGCGCGAACAGGCCGAAAAGAAAGGCGTGAGCTTCGAGAAGAAGTAGCAGCTACTTCAGCAGCCAGTCCGCCCATCCTGGCGACTCCGTAGTTTCTACTTTGGCCGCAGGCTGACGCTGGAAGCGTGCGGCGGCTTTCCACTCAGCGACGAGCTTCAATCCTTGCTCGGGGCCGACCACGCTGCACGCGGTCGAGATTCCCGCCGTCAGGCCGTCGCGCGCGATCACAGTTACAAGATTGTGGTCGGTGAGCGGCTGGCCCGTGCGCGGATCGAGGATGTGCGAGTAGCGCTTTCCGCCAATCTCCAGTCGCTGAAACCGATCTCCACTCGTCGAAATCGCTGCATTGGCAATCTCCACGACAGGCGGCGCTGGCTTGGGCGCATCGCCCGCAGCGTCGAGGGGGCCGACTTCAATACGCCAGCCTTTGCGGCCCGGTGGCGCATCCCCCGCGACCGTGTCTCCACCAGCAGCCACTAGTGAAATAGGAAATCCTTTTCCCTTCAACACTCTCACGGCCTGATCACAAGCATAGCCCTTCGCGATGGAACCGAGATCTAAGCGCATCTGCGGAGCGAGCAGCTCCACTGTGCGCTGTTTTTCATCCAGTCGCATTTTTTGAAAGCCAACGCGGTCTCGCATCTCCGCGATCAATTCCGGCGACGGTAGCTCCTTCTTCCGCCGCGCCCGCCGCCACACGCTCGTGAGCGGCCCGCAAGTCACGTCGAATGCTCCATCCGTCTGCACCGCCAGTTTCTGCGCACGTGATAGCACCGTCCACAATTCTTCGCTAACCTTCACCGCTTTGCCCCCGCCCGAGCTTTGCGAAAGTTTCGCCAGTTCGCTGTCGTCCTCGTAATCGCTGAAGATTGCATTCAACGCCTCGATGCGTGTGAACGCTGCATCCGCCGCTGCACTCGCATCACTTTCCTTTTCAGCAAAGATCGTGATCTGAAATGGAACTCCCATCTCCGCTTTCTCAAACGCAAACTTTTGCAATTCCGCCGCCCTTGCAGAGAGCGCTGCGCAGATGGTGACAATAAAGCGAATTGTTTTCAGCATCGGCTCAAAGCAGATTCATCTGCGGCGGCATGGCCTGCATCGCTTTCTCGGCTGCTTTTTTCCCACGTGGTTTGCCGTGTTTCTTGGGCGCTGGCGCTTCAGCGAGCATAGGCTTCCCGTCGGCGGTGAGTTCGTGTTGTTCGAGGTTGGAGAGGATTTCTTTTGCGCGGGAAATGACGCGCGCAGGAAGACCGGCGAGGCGGGCGACTTGGATGCCGTAGCTTTTGTCCGCTCCGCCTGCGACGATTTTGCGGAGGAAGATGATCGCGTCGTTCCATTCGCGGACTGCGATGTGCCAGTTTTTCACGCTGCTGCGGGTGAGCGCGAGTTCGGTGAGTTCGTGGTAGTGCGTGGCGAAGAGCGTGCGGCACTTTGGCTCGTCGTGCAGAAATTCGGCGACGCTCCATGCGATGCTGAGGCCGTCGAACGTGCTCGTGCCGCGTCCGATTTCATCGAGGATGACGAGGCTGCGCGCGGTGGCGTTGTTGCAGATGTTAGCGGTTTCATTCATCTCGACCATGAAGGTGCTCTGCCCGCGCGAGAGATCATCGTTCGCGCCGACTCGGGTGAAGATGCGGTCGGCGATTCCGATTTCCGCCTGCTTTGCGGGAACCCATGAACCGATTTGCGCCATGAGGACGAGCAGCGCGACCTGCCGGATGTAGGTGCTTTTTCCGGCCATGTTCGGGCCGGTGATAATGAGGAGACGGTTCGAGGAGTCGTCGAGCGCGGTGTCGTTCGGGACGAATTTTTCCTCCACGAGCGATTGATCCAAAACGGGATGACGTCCATCGGTGATGCGGATGCGAAGTTCGTCGCTGAGCTGCGGGCGGCAGTAGCCGAAAAGGCGCGAGGTTTCTGCAAGACCGGCGAGGACATCGAGCGTGGCGACGGCGGATGCGGTGGCTTGGAGCGGGACTAGCTCGCGGAGGACTTCGTCGCGTAGCTGGAGGAAGAGTTCGTATTCGAGCGCCTGCGAACGTTCGTCGGCACCGAGTATTTTGCTTTCGACCTCCTTCAACTCCGGCGTGATGAAGCGTTCGCCGTTGGCGACGGTTTGTTTGCGATGCCACGTGGGCGGGACGGAGCTGAGATTGGATTTTGTGACTTCGATGAAATAGCCGAAGACGCTCGTGTATCGGATTTTCAGCGACTTGATGCCGGTTTCCTCGATGGTTTTTTGCTGAAGCTGGGCGATCCAGTCCTTGCCGGCGCGGGAGGCGTTTCGGAGTTCGTCGAGCGGCGCGTGGTAGCCCTCGCGGAAAATGCCGCCTTCCTTGGTCATCGCGGGCGGTTCGTCCACGATGGCTTTTGTCAAAAGCTCGACGATGTGCGGAAGCGCGTGCAGGTCGGCATGGATGCTCGCGGCCAGTTGCAGATTGCTGGTTGGTGCGGACGATGTGACGAGCGCATCCGGCCCGCGCAGGAGTGATTCGAGGTCGGTGCGAAGTTGCGGGATTTGTTCGAGCGAGGTGCGGAGGACTTGCAGGTCGCGCGCATTTCCGCCGGTTTGCGTAAGGCGACCGATAGTGCGTTCGAGATCGCGGATGCCTTTCAAAGTTTCGCGCAAATTTCCCAGAATGAACGGCTCGGCGATAAAGCGGCCTATGAGTTCCTGCCGTGCGTGGAGCGCGGCCAGATCGCAGAGCGGATGAAGAATCCAGTCGCGCAATTTGCGCGCACCCATCGGCGTGTGCGTGCGATCCAGACAGCCGAGCAGCGACGTATCGCGACCACCGCCACGCGCAACTACAAGCTCGAGATTCGCCTGCGTGGCGGCGTCCACAATCATGAACTGCGAATTGCGATATGCGGCGAGTCGCGTGATGTGGCTGAGCGACCGGCGCAGCTCTTTCAAATAGTTGACGATGGCCCCCGCCGCGCATTGCGCCGCCGGCATTTCTGCACAGCCAAAGCCGTCGAGCGACTGGACTTTGAAATGATCGCGCAGTGTGTAGTAGGCGTGGTCGGCGAGGAACGTGTAGCCGTCACGGAGCTGAAGACCGTGAATGTCGCGATAAAGCGAGGCGTGCTCCTCGCTCACGATCACCTCGGCGGGCTGGACGCGGGCGATTTCGTCGGCGAGTGCGGAGTCATCAGCAAGCTCGGTGAGACGGAAGTCGCCAGTGGTAAGATCCACAAAAGCAAAACCGTGCGCGCCTTTCTCCCCAGGATGGATTGCGGCGAGGAAGTTGTTCCTTTTCGCATCCAGCATGTGCAGATCCGCAACCGTGCCCGGCGAGACGATGTGGGTGATTTCCCGCTGAACGATCTGTCCCGGCTTCGGCTCGCTCACCTGATCGCAAATTGCGACGCGCTTTCCCGCTTTGATCAATCGCCGCATGTAGCCATCGCACGCGTGATGCGGGATGCCACACATCGGCGTGCCGTTGCGCTTGGTGAGCGCGACATTGAGGATCGCGGATGCTTCCTTAGCGTCCTCAAAGAACATCTCGTAAAAGTCACCGAGCCGGAAAAGCAGCAGGGTATCCGGCGGCAAGGTGCGCCGGATGCCTTGGTATTGCTGCATCATCGGGGTCAGGTGTTCGGACATCAGGGAAACAGACTAGCGGTTGGCGATTCGCGGGCAAGCAGAGGCATAAAAACTGTTACGTCCTGCCTTAAAGGAGTATCACACAGCCCATACGATGCTCCACTTGCAATGTCATTGCTTCCTTGTATTGTCCCGCATCTTTCTATGCGCCACTTGCTACTATCCATCCTCAGTTTCGTCTCCCTGTCACTGGCACACGCTCAGGAAACGTTTTTACCATTTCCAACGAACGTCCCGCCGAGTTTTTCTTTTGATGAAACATATCGGGATGAGGTGATAGCGGATCCTGATTTTCCGGGCGAGTTCTTAACTCAGCCACGTGGTAAAATTACGATTACAGCCACATGCTCGTTAGATGGGTTTGATGTGAGCGACCCCGATAATCTAAATGTTTTCAGTCCTTACTCGATTTCCATAGGTGAATTCACAATGTCAGGAATTTTGGGAGACGATCCAGAGTTTGACCCTTCATCCAGTAATCACAATCGCTCGGTTACGATCACAATCCCAGGAATTAACTTTCAAACTGCAGAAGAGGTAACGGCCGGCACCCTGCGCATCGAATGGAATTCTTCACGCGTGATTTATACACTCTCTCTAACGGACGCTGATCTACTCAGCGTAGACATGGTTTCTACCTCTATATTTCAAAGCGGCGAGTATTGGCCTGACGTGGACGCAAGCATCAATGAAGATACCCTTTTGGCAAAAACAACGTTCGGCCCATTCAGCACTGATGATAGGACTTGTTACTTTATTGGCTCAACAAGCTCAAAAGCTGATGCACGCGTCGCGAATAATATCTCCGAAGCACATATATTTGGAGCGATTGACAGCGTCGTTCCAACTATAACCATTAGCCAGCCTGCCCCGAATGCGCTGCTCACCACTAATGACACGGCTGACGGCAAATACAACATCGTAGGAACTGTCGCGGATACACGCTCCATCTTTGGCCAGGCGATATCTGGAGTGATTGATTCGGTAGAAGTGCAAGTCGGCACACAAGCGAATCCAGGCTCCTTCGTAACAGCACAGCTCAATAACGCCGGAAATTGGATATTGCCAAACGCGCAATTGGAGCCGGGAAAAAACAGGCTAGTCGTGCGTGCCACAGACATCCACGGCAACTTGATCACCACGCCATCAAGAGAGTTCACCTATACCAAACAGGGCACCATTTCTGTAACCTGCGCCGCAACTGGTTACAGTATGGCTGATAATGGCAAGGTCGCCGGCACTGTCACCGGTGCGTTTTTCGTAACACCGAGCAAAAAAATTACGATGGTCGTTGGACAGGCCCCGCTACAGGATTCACGTGGAGGTGTGACGGCCGGCCAGACCTTCACTGTAAAAGCCAAGCCAGCGCCCAGTTCGGTTTTTAATGGGTGGGTGGGGAAAATAAACAATGTCACTGTGCTTACAGCAGTCACCGAGACGCTCGATTTTGAAACTAAGCCAAATTTGGTTCTTACCGCCAATTTTGTCCCGGATCCCTTCATCACCAACCTACGCGGGAGCTACAATGGGCTGGTCAGTGGAAGCAGCTCAAACGAGCGGGGTTTGTTTAACCTCAAGCTTTCGAAATCTGGACAATTCACAGGCAGTGTGAAAATCGGGACCGTAACGCTGCCGCTCAAAGGCAAGATTCTCGGTAGCGGCTTTTGGACGGCAACAATCAAGAAAAAGGGCGGACTCACATATACAGTCATACTAAATCTGACTTTGAGCCAAGCTGGCGACAGGCAGATCAACGGGACCATCTTAGCCACCGGCGTCAACTCCACATTCGTCGCAGATCTCAATGACTGGCATAAAGCAAAGGGCGCTGATCCGGGCAAAGTTTCCGATGCCTACTCGGGATATTACAACGTGCTCATGCCTCCGGCTCTCACCAATACCGACACAGATTTTCCGACAGGCATCGGTTTTGGCCGTGTGAATATCGGCAAGCTCGGCTCTGTTAAATTTGTTGGCAAACTCGGGGATGGCACGCCAGCGACAGCAGGCTCCAAACTCGTAAAGCGCAATTCGGGTGCTGTGGTGTTCCCACTGTTCCTGGCATTGAATAAATCACAGGGCAACGTATCCGGGTTCGTAACCTACGATAATATGCAGCCCAGCAGCGATATGACTGCGACTCTCGATTGGGCCGAGCCACTCACGTCGGGCACAGACCCTGAATCATTCGCCGGAAAAGTAGCGTTCCACGGCTCCCTTTACGTAAAACCAGCCGCAGGCGAGCGCATCATTCTTCACGCAGCTGGTGGCATCGGGAAACTGACTCTCAACGCCCCTGCCTATACAAAACCGACCACTCCCCCACCCACGGACCTCGCCCTAAACTTCCCCACCGCCACGCTTGACGCCACGAATCAAAGCGTCGGCCCGCTTGGCGCGGAATTGGTATCGCTCAAATTCAATACCAAAACCGGCCTTTTCACCGGCAGTTATAAAGATCCATTGTTTAAAAAACGCATCCCCTTCTTTGGAGCCGCCTCGCGCAAGGCAAACAGCGGCGTCGGCGAAGCTGGTGGAGTTTTCACCCGTGGCAACCGCTCGGGGGCAGTCCGTTTCGGCCCTTAACACCCCCTTCTTGGCACCTTCCATCATTTCGAAACACCAAGTCACACATTTGTTGCAACCCGATACTTGACCTGATCGGCTTAAGGGATGAGCGTCCCCCGAATCCCCAAACCTTCCATGCGTAACAACCACAACCAAACGCAGCGCGCCTTCACTTTGATAGAGATACTCGTCGTCATCACGATCATCACTGTCTTGGCTGCTTTCCTATTCCCAGTTTTCGGCAGTATCAAACAAAGAACCAAACAAAATATCTCGCTCAACAACCTCAAGCAATGGGGCGTCGCCCTCAATCGCTCCCTCGGGGATTATAATGGATTCCTGCCGGATGATGGACAGGGTAGCACCAGTATAAAAATCGCGGAGCCCAAGTCTTGGTTCAACCTCCTTCCCCCTTACATTGATGTAAAGCCGCTATCGCACTCCGACTATACGACTAACCCGCCAAAGCCGGGTGACCGCAGTGTGTGGATCAATCCCGCAGTCCCGAAGGATGACGGAATGAAATACGTCAACCCGCCCAATAAATTTCTATTCTGCTATGCAATGAATGCCTACCTCTACACCAAAGAGGAAAACCCTAACGGACTGGATCATACGCAGCCCCTCAGTCGCATTGAGTATCCTTCAGCGACCGTTTTTATGTCGGAGAAAAATGACAGCATTGCGAACTGCGTCCCTTCGAAAATCAAATCCTATTTCGGGGCAGGAAATCCAAGCACCGATATGAATAACGCGGCCCATTTTCTTTTCTGCGACGGTCACGTAGAACTGGTCAAACGCTCCGTCTTCTTTAACGACCCCAGCAAACCCAGTTCGCTCTATGGTGGGGCCGACGATAAGGATAAGAACCCTATCGATCCACACTTCACATTCATCCCCTTTCCCGGTGCGGACTCCTCCTAGTAATGGAGCAGTCTGAATTATTGAGCGAAGAAAGGGTTGTTCTTCTGCTCCTCGCCGACACTCGTGAGCGGGCCGTGGCCGGGGCAAATGATGGTGACGGGTGGGAGAGTTAGGATTTGCTCGATGTTGTTCTTCACCGCATCGGCGTAGCTCACGCCCCCGCCGCCCATGCTGCCGGCAAAGATACTGTCGCCGACAATCGCCACAGGCCGCGCGAGACCGCTCACGACGTAGGTAATTCCACCTGGCGAGTGGCCCCACGTCAAACGGCTCTCCACTTTCAGACCCCCAAACTGCCAGCTCTGGCCCGGTGCAAAAATGTGCGCACCAGCGACCGGTTCGCGATCCCCGGCCCACACTTCGGCCCCTGTTTTTTCGCGCAGACGGTCGAGGTCGAAAATATGATCCCCGTGTGTGTGCGTGATGAAAATATGCCGCACAGTCAGCCCGCGCGTCTGTGCCTCAGCGAGAATGCCACTCGCATCCGCACCGGTGTCGAAAACAGCCGCGTCCTTCGTGGCAGGGTCCCATACGAGATACGCATTCACTGTCATGTCCTCGTAAGGCGTGTTGAATTGCGCCAGACCGTCGAGCGTGACCGGCACTGGAAAATAGCGCTTCTCTGCGAGCGCAGTCAGTGCGTTGGCGCTGATCCCCAACACCGGTGCGATCTTCGCCACAGCGGCACTGCTGAATTCTCCGCCGCGCAAAGTCTGCAATTCCGGCAAACCGATTCCAGCGCGCTGGGCGAGTGATTGGTCATCGAGATGCAGGCCGCGCATGGCCTTGCCGATGATGTCAGTGAACGTGTCTTCGAGCGGGATAGTAGGCATGAGCGCACAGTAAAATGCGACCTAGTCCCCTGTCGAGTTTTTGGAAACATCGAAGCGCACGACCATAAAGTCTATGAAGTCCATCCTACGTATTTCGTGGACAACACCCGCCGCGCTCGCGTGCAATCCCTTCATGCCAGCCTCCGAGTTCCTGCTGATTGATAACAGCAACTCTTTCACAAAATTCGCGCTCTCCTCGCGCGAAACAATCGGCCCTGTGCGCAAACTCCGCACCGCCGAACTCGACGCCATCTCCCTACGCCGTATCCTGCGTGGCTGGCGATTCGCGCGCATCGTCATGTGCAGCGTCGTCCCGGAAAAAAGTGCGCTCATTTCGCAATGCCTAGACGGACTCCCGATCCATAACATCTCGCATCGCAGCAAACTCGGCGTCGGCATCGAATACCCGCGCCCGCGCAGCATCGGCGCAGACCGCCTCGCCAATGCAGCTAGCGCCGCCGCGTTCTACGGCACGCCATGCGTCGTCGTAGATTTTGGCACCGCAGTCACCTTCGACATTTTGAGCAGCGCGAAAAAATACATCGGCGGTGTCATCGCGCCCGGACTCGAAGCCATGACCGACTACCTCCATCAGCGCACCGCGCTCCTGCCAAAAATCACACTGCTCGAACCGCCCGGCCCCATCGGTAAATCCACGCGCCACGCCATGCTCGCCGGAGCCGTCTATGGTTACCGCGGCCTCGTGCGGGAAATCCTCGCCGAAATCCGCGGCAAAATTGCGGCGCGTAAAATGAAAGTCGTCGCAACCGGAGGCTACGCCTCGCTCATCGCCGCAGGAGTTCGTGAAATTTCCACCGTCCACGAAAACCTAACGCTTGAAGGACTCCGCCTCATCGGCAGCTTGAACTTTCCTTTGTAGTGCCGCTCACGACACCTGCGCGAGGATTGTGCGGCGCGTCTCATTGAGCAGAACGCGACACCCGGCGTGCTCCGGACGTTCGAGCTTCGGGTCGTGCTCGAAGATCAAATACGCGTGATTGCGCGCAAGCTTCATCAAATCCGCATCGCGGAAAAGATCGCCCAGCTTGAGCGGCGGCAGACCACTCTGCGCCGTGCCGAGCAAATCGCCCGCACCGCGCAACCGCAAATCCGCTTCTGCAATTTCAAAACCATCGTTCGTCTTCTCCAGCACGCGCAATTTTTCCATGGCCTCCTCCTCATCCGTGCCAGTGATGAGAATGCAGTAGCTCTTGTGCTCGCCGCGCCCGATGCGCCCGCGCAGTTGATGAAGCTGCGCGAGGCCGAATCGTTCTGCGTTTTCGATGAGCATCACGTTCGCATTCGGCACATCCACGCCCACCTCGATCACCGTTGTTGCGATGAGCGCTTTCGTTTCGCCGGAACGGAAGCGTGCCATGATTGCATCCTTCTCCTCCGGCGGCACACGCCCGTGGATCAGTTCACATTTCAACGGCGCGAGCATCTCGCTCCATTTCACAAACTCCGCAGTCGCCGCCTTCGCCTCCAGCTTTTCGCTTTCCTCGATCAGCGGATAAACGATGTAGCATTGCCGCCCCGAGTCGAGTTGCTCGCGAATGAATTTCGCCGCCTCCGGCAGCTTTGCCGGCGCACGCACGCCCGTGATGATCTTGCCACGGCCCGCTGGCATTTCATCGAGAGTGGAAACATCGAGGTCGCCATAGATGGTCATCGTCAAAGTGCGCGGGATGGGCGTCGCAGTCATCACCAGCACATCCGGCGCGCTCCCCTGCTCACGCAGCCGCGCACGCTGCACGACTCCGAATTTGTGCTGCTCGTCAATCACCGCCAGCCCCAACCGCGTGAATCCAGCGCCCTCATACAAAAGAGCGTGCGTCCCGACCAAAATGTGAGGCTCGCCCGGCGCGATGTCCGTGCGCGGATTTGGGTCAAACAGCGGCATCTCTCCTCCATCTTCGCGCCGCGCCCCCGTGCGAAGCGCGACACGAATGCCGAGCGGATCGAGCAAACGACGGAAAGTCAGATAATGCTGCTCCGCCAAAATTTGCGTGGGCGCCATGAGCGCCGCTTGAAAGCCAGCTTCGATGCACAACAGCATCGCACTCATCGCCACGAGCGTTTTGCCGGAGCCAACGTCGCCATGAAGCAATCGGTTCATCGGACGCGGCGCAGCAAGATCGTCTCGGATTTCTGCGATGGAGCGCTGCTGTGCCTTGGTCAGCGGAAACGGAAGCGAATCATGCAGGCGACGCATCCATTCTCCAGCGCCGCAATGAGGCTCGCCGCGTTCGGATTTCAGCTCCGCGCGTTTTGCGGAAACCGCGAGCTGCACGGCTAGAAACTCCTCCAGCACCAGATGCCTTCGCGCCTTCGCCAAAGACTCCATGCTCGTCGGAAAGTGCATCTCACGCAGAGCCCAAGAGCGCGGAGTAGCGTCGAGTTTTTGCGGCACGAGTTGCTCGACCGTATCATCCTGAAGCTGCTCTAAAACCTTCCACACCATGCGCCGCAACACGCGTGGCGAAATTCCCTCGGTCGCTGCGTGAATGGGAGCAATACGACGCAAATGAATGCTTTCCTCCGTATCGTCCTCGATCACTTCAAACTCCGGGTGCGCGATGATCACATTGCTGCCGTTGCGCTTTGGCTTTCCGTAAACAACGAGCCGATGTCCCTGAACGATCATTTTCTCCACCCAGTGCGAATTAAACCACCGGCAAATGAGCCGCCCGCCGAATGCACTCGCGCCGTCTTCCTCGATGAGCACGTCGAACATTTTCTGCCAGCCACGAATCCTGCGGACGCTCGTCTTTTTCACCACACCGCAAACGCAAACCGGCTGATCGGTGGTGTCGTTCGGGAAGCGATCGAATTGGTTGCGATCCTCGTAGCGACGCGGGAAGTGCAAAAGCAACGCCCCGACCGTGGGTAGACCGAAGCGTTCAAGCAGCCGGGCACGATTCGGCGGCAGGAAATCAAGCTCAGCCAGCGGCGTCTCCAAGGTCACACCCACAAGATATTGATGAGACGAAACGACGACAAGCTACCGCTTGTGTAAATTTCAGGTTACAGATAATTATTTTGGAGGTCGGACAAATGCTTTGACGGAAATGCCCATAAACCTACCTTACACACTCAACTTGACGGAACTATTCACCATCTTCAAACGCATCGCAGTAATCGTGATGCTGCTCGCCATCGCCAATACGGCGGCAGAGGCTAAATCCAAGGAGTCCAGCCGCGGCAAGCATTCCTCACAGGCGAGCCGCGCAAAATCCTCGAAAGCTAAATCTTCAAAAACTGCGAAGAAGTCCTCCAAGGCGAAGTCTTCGAGAACTACGGCAAAGGCTAAAAACTCGAAGGTTAAACCCGCTGCAAATTCGGATAGTGCTTCGCTTTATGAATCAAAGGCCGCAAAGAGAATTGACCCAGCACAGCTATCGTTCTTCGGTCCACTGGCTTCAAGGTTTCGCTACGACAAACGCATGGTCCGTGCCGCCGAACTCGCCGCCGCACGTGCATACAGACATAGCCACGGCTCCTGCTGGCGATATGTAAAGGACGCGCTCCTCAGCGCAGGCCTCGTAGATTCCCGCCCAAAAACAGCCTACGCAAAAGAAGCTGGCAGTGAACTCGCCGATAATTACGGCTTCAAAAAAATCCGCGTCTCCGACCCCTACAAAGCACCGCTAGGCAGCGTCCTCGTCTATGGCGGACGCGGAGCCGGTCACGTGGAGTTTCGCACGAAGACAGGCTTTGTGAGTGACTTCTCCTCGCCGACTCCGAGCAAGCGGCCACTCATCGGCGTTTACATCAAGTCGTAGAGGAACGTGGCCGCTCTAAAGCTGCGGATCGTTCCCAACGCAAAGCGCGACGAAGTCTCCGGCGAATACGGCGATGCCGTGAAAGTGAAAGTCGCAGCACCCGCTGTGGATGGAAAGGCAAACGCCGCACTTTTGGAATTCATCGCAGAAATACTCGGCGTCCCTCCTCGCACCGTATCCCTCCTCCATGGGGAAAAGTCGCGCGATAAACTCGTTTCCATTGAGGGTCTCAGGCCCGATGAAGCTCGTCGCCGATTACTGGCAGCAATTCACGCCTGCTAAAGTAATAATTTCTCGCCCCCCTCATGGTCTCAGCTAGCGTGCGCGACTTGCAAACCACCACTTGCGTCGCCGTTATCGGTGCCGGCCCTGCCGGGCTCACGGCAGCCTATCTCCTCTCCAAAGCCGGAGTCGGCGTCACGGTGCTCGAAGGCGACCCGCAATACGTCGGGGGTATCTCGCGCACTGCACGCTACAAGGGTTTCCACTTCGACATTGGCGGCCATCGCTTCTTTTCCAAATCCAAAGAGGTCGAAGATTTATGGACTGAGTTGCTCGGCGACGACTTGTTGGTGCGCCCCCGCTCGTCACGCATTTTTTACCGGCGTAAATTTTTCAGCTATCCGCTAAAAGCCATGGAAGCGCTCTTCAAACTCGGCGTCTGGGAATCCTTCCGCTGCGGGCTTTCCTACTTGCGCGCTCGGATTTTCCTGTGCGCAACCCTCGCAACTTCCAAGACTGGGTGAGTAATCAATTTGGCCACCGCCTTTTCTCGATCTTCTTCAAAACCTACACCGAAAAAGTCTGGGGCATGAAGTGCACGGAGATCTCCGCTGATTGGGCCGCGCAGCGTATCAAGGGACTCTCGCTGATGACTGCCGTGCTCGCCGCCCTGCGTCCAAAACGCAAACCCAAACCCGGCGACGCCATCGTGAAGACGCTCATTGATTCTTTCCGCTATCCGCGCCGCGGGCCGGGCATGATGTGGGACGCCTGCACCGCCAAGACCCGTGCCCTCGGCGGCATCGTGGAGATGGGAAAAAAGGTCACCTCCTGCACCTATGATGCAGCAAGCGGCGACTGGACCGTCACGACTACAGACACAACCGGCAATGTCCAGACGCTCACCGCGAAGCACGTAATCTCCACCACGCCGATCCGCGAGCTGATGAAAATGGTCGCGCCAGCGCCAGCGCCCGCCGCTGCCGAGGCCGCAAGCCAGCTCAAGTATCGCGACTTTCTCACCGTCGTCCTCATTCTCAAAGAGCGCGGCACGCTTGGCGACAACTGGGTCTATATCCACGACGCCACCGTGCAGGTCGGGCGCATCCAGAACTTCAAGTCATGGTCGCCCGAGATGGTGCCCGATCCCGCACAGGCTTGCTACGGGCTGGAGTATTTCTGCTTCGAGGGTGACGGGCTTTGGAACATGAGCGACGAAGAACTCATCGCCCTCGGCACCAAGGAAATTCTCGATCTCGGCCTTGCTCAACTTGGCGACGTAGAAGACGGCTGCGTCGTCCGACAACGAAAAGCTTACCCGGTTTACGACGACGACTACGCAAAACATGTCGCCACAGTGCGTGCCGAATTGGACGCACGCTTTCCCACACTCCACCTCATCGGGAGAAATGGGATGCACAAATACAATAATCAGGATCACTCGATGATGACCGCCATGCTCTGCGCCGAAAATATCATCACAGGCGAGCGCCGCTATGATCTCTGGAGCGTGAATGAAGACGCCGAATATCACGAAGCTGGCGACCGGGGCGCTTCCACCGGGGGACTACGCCAAGTTCCCAAGCGTGTGGCCGCGCAATGAGAAACATGCTCTTTCGGTTCTGCGTTCTGCTCGTGCTCGGAGCGCTCGCACTGCCATTCACCCTGCATCTAGCGATGTCGCGCGGGCTCAGTCACGATGAGCATCAGCATATCGCCGCCGGCATGCTTTGGGCGCGGGAAGGCCTCGTGCCGTATCGCGACTACCCGCACTTTCACACCCCGTATCTCGCCTTCCTCTACGGTGAATTCTTTCGCTGGACCGAGCATCCGCTGCTCGTCGCCCGCGCCTTCTCCGCGCTCTGCGCAACAGGTATCGTCATGCTGGTTGGCTGGGTTGCCTTTGTGGAATTCCGTCGCACGCGAACGGCATGGTGGGCCGCGACTGGATCTGTCGCGCTTTGTCTGTTCTCCGCAGTCTTCACGCACACCACCGGACGAGCGTGGAATCAAGAGCCATCACTGCTCCTCGTCGTGCTCGCATTCCTCACGCAACTTCACGGACTGCGCGTGCAGCGACCCGGCTGGCTGGCTGCGAGTGGCGTGCTGCTCGGCCTGGCCATCGGCCTCCGCATCACACACGCACCGCTCATCGCACCGTTCGGCCTCGCAACGCTTCTGTGGGCGGACAAACGGCGGCTCGCGACCACCGCCGCATATAGCGCAGGGCTACTCGCCGGACTCGCCGGAGTCTTCGCAATGTGCCTGATCTCACCAGAAGGATTCCTCTTTGGAAATTTCGAGTTTGCACAGGTGAACATCACGTATCGCTTCGCCACCGGCGAACCACGAACGATGACGCTTCTGAAAAAACTCCGCTTTTTTGCAAAAGAAGTGCTGCGTCCTGACGCTGGACTCGCCATCGCCACTCTCGTGCCGTGCATCGCGGCGACATGGCATATGCACCGCACTGGCCAGCGCCTTCGAATCGAATTGCGCTTCCTCCTTCTCCTCCTGCCATTCGTGCTCATGGGTGCACTCGCGCCCGCGCCAGTCTTTAAACAATACTTTTACGCTCTTACCCCATTCCTCGCGCTGGCTGGCATCTATGCCCTCGCCACCCTGCCATCCGGTTCCCGTGCCGCCCGCACCAGTTGGTTTGCAGCAGCCACCGGGCTCCTACTTTCCATGGGATTCAATGTGCGTGAATATAAAGAGCTGCACGAACTTGTGAGCGCATCGAAATGGACAACTGTCAGAATCCACAATCAGGCTCAGGCTCTGCGTGCTCTCGCTGCGCAGGGCCCCATTCTCACTCTTGCGCCGATCCTGCCGCTCGAAGCCGGCCTCTCCATAGATCCCTCCTTCGCCACCGGCCCCTTTGCCTGGCGCATCTCCCCCTACGTCGAACCTGCCAAAGCCTCACGTCTGCGCATCGTCAGCAACACAACTCTTGTCACCCGCCTCAATGCCGCCCCGCCTGCTGGAATCCTTCTAGGCATGGAGAAAAGCGGCGAAGAACTCCTCGCAGAATACGCAAAGCAGCACGGCTATCTACGAATGCCACTTGAGGGTGATGCCGAGATCTGGCTGCGCCAGCGCTAAAGACCTAGCCACGGGCAGCGGTAGCGGAGATCGTTTCTTTCTCCAGTAGTGTGCCGCGTGTGACGCCGAGCTGGCTTTGCGCTTTCAGTTCGCGCCATAGCGAATCACCGTCGCGTTCGCCGCACAGGAGCGACTGGTAGGAGCGCAGAACGCGCGCACTTTCCTCCGCGTCCTCCTCCAGCAACTCCACACGAAATGCGCGCAACCCCGCATCAGCTAGTGTGGCAAAAAAACGCGCACCAGTTTGCGGCACAGCATTGAATAGCGTGTTGCGACAGCCCACATCCGCGCGCAGCGGGTGCTCCATCCCCACGCGGTCACGCAGATGCACACGGTGTTTGTCGCAGGGACGCCCGCAATCGAGGAATGACGTTCCTTTCGACATGAACGCAGCGAACACGCAGTGCTCCATGTGAAACATCGGCATGTGCTGGTGCAGCGTCAGCTCGAACCACGCGGGCGGCGCGTCAGCGAGAAGATCGAGCACCTGCTCGATGTTGAGATCGTAGCTGATCGTGAGTCGCTCGATACCTTTCGCGATAAAATGCTGTGCGGTCAGCGGGTTTGCGACATTCAGCGAGAAGTCGCCGACACGCCGCAGCGAGCTGTCGTGAAAATAATCAATCGCGCCGAGATTGCGAATGAGCACGCCGTCAGGCTCCGCATTTTCGATCAACTTGAAGAAACCCTGCTCGCCCGCCTTTTGAATACGCGGAGTCGCCAGAAAAACTGCAGCGCTGCTTTTTCTCACCAGCGCCACGGCATCGCGGTAACGCCGGATGTCCTCGAAATCCACGTAAAGCGTCTGCACGCCACAGCCGATGGCGGCTTCAATTTGCTCCATCGTGCGACAGAGGACGGTGAGGTGGATTGCGGATTGCGGATTGAGAATTGCGGATTTCGACGAGGCTTCGGTGAAAACATCGCGCCATGTTTTCGATGACTC
>JBEIQV010000003.1:0-32662 GCA_040376335.1 Verrucomicrobiia bacterium
CCTTCGCAGATTTTTTGAAAATCCGGGTAGATTTTGTTCATGTTCGGCTGCTCGTGTTTCTCGTCGTGGAAGGTGCCGAGGAATGTGTGGCCGCGGTTCGATTTGAAGAACCGATCCTCCCACTGCACCACCATGCCGAGGTGAAGATTGTTCAGCACGAGTGCCTTTGCCGCGATGCCCTCGACGTGCGCGCAGGCGAGCTCCTGAATGTTCATCACGAAGGAGCCGTCGCCATCAATATCAATGACCTCCTTGTTTGGCGCAGCGACTTTCGCGCCGATGGCGCTCGGGTAGCCGTAGCCCATCGAGCCGAGGCCGAGGCTGCTGATGAGCGTGCGCGGCTTGTCGAAATGATAGAACTGCGCGGCCCACATCTGGTGCTGGCCGACGCCGGTCGTGATGATCGCCTGGCCCTTCGTCATCTTGTAAAGCTGCTCAATGACATACTGCGGCTGGATGGCGTCCGCCGTGTCCTCGTAGTAAAATGGGAAGTCTTTTTTCCACTGCTCGATCTGTGCGCGCCACGGGGCGTAGAGCGAAAACTTGCCGTTCTTCACACGCTCGTAGCCGGCCTTGGCGAGCATCGCGTTGGCGCGGATGAGCGCGTCCTTCACGTCGCCGAGCATCGGCAGTTTCACCACCTTGTTCTTGTTGATCTCGGAGTTGTCTATTTCGAGATGCACGATGGTGCCGTGCGCGCAGAACGCCTCCAGTTTTCCCGTGATGCGATCATCGAAACGCACGCCGAACGCCAGCAGCAGGTCGGCCTCGTTCACCGCGTTGTTGCCCGCGACCGTGCCGTGCATGCCGAACCATTTCAGCGAAAGCGGATGCGTCTCGGGGAAGCAGCCCACGCCCATGAGCGTGGACGCCACGGGAATCTGCGCGCGCTCTGCAAACTCCAGCAACTCCGCGTGCGCCTCGCCGCTGATGATGCCGCCGCCCACGTAGAGCATCGGCTTTTTTGCACCGCGAATCAGACCGATCAATTCATTCAACTCCGCATCGCCCACGCGCACATCGGGATTGTAGCCGCGCAGCTTGATGTCCTTCGGCCACACGGGCTGCGCGCTGCCCATCTGGATGTTCTTCGGAATATCAATGAGCACCGGGCCGGGGCGACCCGTCTGCGCGATGTGGAAAGCCTCCTTCACGATGCGCGGCAGATCGTGGATGTCCGTCACGAGATAATTGTGCTTCACGATCGGCGCAGTCACGCCGAACACATCCGTCTCCTGAAACGCGCCCTTGCCGATCATGTGCTGCGGCACCTGCCCGGTGATTGCCACCAGCGGCGTCGAGTCGAGAAAAGCGTCCGCGATGCCCGTCACGAGATTCATCGCACCGGGGCCGGAAGTCGCCATCACCACGCCCGCGCAACCCTTCACACGTGCATAGCCCTGCGCCGCGAACACACCGCCTTGCTCATGACGCGGCAGAATCGTGCGGATCTTTTTCGAGCGCGTCAGCGCCTGATGCATCGCCATACTCGCGCCGCCGGGATACGCGAAAATCGTATCCACACCCTCGCGCTCCAGCGCCTCCACGAGGATGTCCGCCCCCGTCATGACCTTGCCGAGTTCATTTCGCTTCGCGGCGGGCGCAGCGGCTTTCTTGGCAGGCTTGGATGTGGTTTTCTTGCTCATAGACTTGTGGAAAAGGGCGCGCAACCTAGCGGACACATCCCCCGCCGACAAGCACGGCTTTCGGTAAAATGCTCGCAAGAGACGCAGCCCGGCCACAGCAAATTTTTAAGCAGGAAGCCACGAAGCCATAAACCGCTGTCAAACGTGTCCTTCCTGTTTTCATGGCTTCCTGCTTCCAAAAATGGAAACAGGGAGCGATTGGTTCTTCGCGGCGCGCCGGTTTTGATGGTGGTTTAGATCAGTCTCTGCGGAAGATGTCTGTGCTGCCGGGGCTGCGTTCTTTCCAGAGCCAGATGCAGCTGCCGAAGGAAATAGAGACCGACTGGTTGCCGCCCGCATGTCCTTTTTCACTACACGCATCCTTCTAAATCCGGGTGAGTGTCCGCTTCATTTCCGCTCGTTTTTAAACAAGCCGTAAACACTTTGGCTTACGCGATGATCTCGGTGATCGGCCTGCCGTGATCGATCTCCAGCCGTTTGCGTCCGGGAATTTCCAGTTTGCGGGAATCGAGCCCCAACTGATGTAGGATCGTCGCGTGGATATCGGTGACGTAGTGGCGGTTTTCGACGGCGTGGAAACCGATTTCGTCGGTCGCGCCGTGGACGACACCGCGTTTGAGTCCTCCGCCAGCCATCCAGACGCTGAAACCGTAGATATGATGGTCGCGTCCATCGGCACCTTGCGAGCCGGGCGTGCGGCCAAATTCCGTCGCGAAAACCACGAGGGTGTCTTCGAGAAGTCCGCGCCTTTCGAGATCCTCCAGCAGCGCGCCGACGGGCTGGTCCACGGCCCGCGCGTTCTTGGCGTGGTTGGCCTTTAGTCCGCTATGCGCGTCCCACTGTCCCGCACCGCCTCCGCCGTGCTGAATCTGAATAAATCGAACACCACGCTCGGCGAGACGCCGCGCCGCCAGCAATTGCGTGCCGAATTCGCGGCAGTGCGGCAGATCCAGTCCGTAGAGTGCTTTTGTTTCCGCAGTCTCCTTGGAAAAATCCAGCACATCGGGCACGGAGAGCTGCATCCGGGCGGCGAGTTCGTAGGACGCGATGCGCGCGGCGAGCGCCGGGTCGTTGGGATATTCCACACCGCGGAGGAGGTTGAGTTGTTTGGTCAGATCACGTCCGACCGACTGCGCGTCCGCTGAAACGCCGCCTTCGGCTTTGCCAAAATCGAGCGGATTCGCCGGGTCAATGCGCAACGGCACGGCATCGTGCATGGGGCCGAGATACAGTCCGTCTTTTTTGTTCCAATACTCGCGAGTGCCGATGGAGATGAATTGCGGCAGGTTTTCGTTGAGCGAACCGAGGCCGTAGTGAACCCATGCACCGAGTGTGGGAAACGCTCCATCAAGCGCGTTTCGTCCTGTGTGAAACTGCGTCTGCGCCATGTGATTGCTGTCAGTCGTCCACATCGAACGCACCAAAGCGATGCGATCCGCGTTGCGCGCGATGTGCGGGAACCAGTCGCTGATTTCGATGCCGCTTTGCCCGTGTTTCTGGAAACCGGTTTGCAGCGGATAGAGCTTGTTGTGTTGTTTGCCGTTGGCGTCGGGAACGATGAGTCGCTCGATAGCAAGTTTCGCGGGGTCCTGCACGCCGGCAAAGGGCGTTTCGGCGATGGTCTTGCCGCCAAATTTAGTGAGCATCGGCTTCGGATCAAAGCTCTCCATGTGGCTCACGCCGCCATTCATGAAGAGCCAGATCACACGCTTCGCCTTCGGCGCAAAGTGAGGGAGCCCGTCCGACGGCGTCCACACCGAACCGGTCGCCCGCGCCTCGCGTTGCAGGATTGCACCGAGCGCGAGCCCGGTGAAACCCATGCCCATATCGGCGAGAAAAGTGCGGCGGGAAAAGTGTGCGGGATTCATCGGAGTGTGACGAAGTCGTTGTGGTTGATCAGCGCAATGATGAAATTACCACGGGCGTTTTCGGGCGTTGCTTTCGGAAGTTTGCGCCATGCATCTAGCGCGCTCACACTGGCTGTCACCTCGGCGTCGCTGGCCTTGATTCCGAGCAGCACCGTGAACGCCTTGCGGATAAACGCGGCCTCATCCGGCAACGCGAGGAGCGTGGCGATTTTCGGCGCTGACTCGCTGACGAGTTTGCTGTTCGTCAGCGCGAGCGCCTGCTGCGGGACGATGCTCTGGTCGCGCCGGTAGCATTCTTTCACTTCCGCGTCGTCAAACGTGCTGAGGAAAAGGTTCCGCTCATTGTTCGAGTGGAAAAAATAGAGGCTGCGCCGTTTGGACGCCGCTTGATTAGCTGGCAAGATCGGCGGGCCGCCCATCGTGGAATCCAACGAGCCGGAAAGCGCGAGGAGCGAATCGCGGATGGCCTGCGATTCGAGACGAATCGGGGTGCGTCGCCACCAAAAACGGTTTTCCGGATCTTTCTCCGCGTTGGCCTCCCCTCCGGCGAGCGATGAACTCATCCGGTAGGTCGCCGAGGTCACGATAAGCCTGTGAAGGTGCTTCATACTCCAGCCACTCTCGACGAGTTCCGAAGCCAGCCAGTCGAGCAATTCGGGATTGTCCGGGACTGCGCTTTTCCTTCCGAAATCGAACACATTCGCCACTAGCGGCGTGCCCATGTGCCGTGTCCAGATGTGGTTCACGGCCACGCGGGCCGTGAGCGGATTGCGCGCATCCGTGATCCACTCCGCCAGTGCCTTCCGGCGTCCGCTGCTCTGCGCGGGAAACTTCACCATTGGGTCATTCTTGGTCGAATCAAGAAAACGTGTCGGCGACCACTGCGCGCCTGCGGGCAGCAGCGGCGAGTATTTTTGCGACGACTCCGCGAGCGCCTTCTCCGCTTTCTCCAGCGTCTCGGCGGCCTTTTTTACTTCCTGCTCCAGCGCGCTGCGCTTGTCCGCCGCCGTGCGGAGTAGGTGCAGCTCGGCCTCGGCGACTTTTTGACGGGCAGTGGCGGCAGTCACTACACGCTCCGCCTTTGCTGCGACTGCTGCCGCATCGCCAGAGTCTCCGGCGTTCGCCCAAGTTGCCCGCATAGCCGCTGCACGCCGCTCGATACTCGTCGCCACTGCACGTGCCACATCGAGCGCCAGAGTCGCCACTTTCACCTCCGCCCCGGCCACAGCGACGGCCTGAGTGCCCGCCGCGTCCTGCTCCTTCTTCCCCGCCTCCGCGAGTTTCTCATTCACTTTCGTGAGCGCTGCTTCCGCCGGGGCGAGCTTTGCCTTCGCCGCAGCGATGTGCGCATCCAAAACCCACGGAATGCGCTCCGGTTGCCACGCTTCCGATGGGAGCGAAACAGTCTGAATCTCCAGCTCCTTGAACGCCAACAGCGCCGGAACTCCGGGCGCGATCACCTTGGTCTTATCCGGCTTGCTTTCTTCGCCGCGCACGAAGCGGTAAGTGGGCGCATCAAGCCAGCCGTCGAACGCTCGCGGGATGCCATCGCGCGTCAGGTCGGACTCGCCCGGGACCATGTCCATCCGCACATGATATGGTTCAAAAAAGGCGCGCATCCGGTAAAAATCAGCCTGCGCGATTGGGTCGTATTTGTGGTCGTGACACTTCGCGCAGTTCATCGTCAGCCCGAGGAACCCCTTGCCCACATGCTCGACCGTTTCTTCCATCCACTGATTGCGATTGAAGAGGAAAAAATCCCGTGCGAGGTAGCCGGTCGCGCGCAGTTTGGCGGGGTCCGTGGGATACAGCTCATCCGCCGCGAGCATCTGTCTTACCATCTCATCGTAAGGCGTGTCCGCATTGAGTGCCTCTACCATCCAGTCGCGCCAGTGCCAGATGTGTTTCTGGCTGTTACGCAGTTCATTGCCAAGGCCCCACCAATCACTGTAGCGCCACACGTCCATCCAGTGCCGCGCCCAACGCTCGCCGTGGCGCGGATCATTCAGCAACCGGTCCACTAATTTTTCGTAGGAATCCGGACGTTGGTCTTTCTCAAAATCCTCAATTTCCCCCGCGCCCGGCGGCAGTCCCAGAAGGTCGAAATACAAGCGCCTCAAGAGCACGAGGCGCGGGGCTTCCGGCTGTGGTGCCAGGGCGTGTTCTTCGCGCTTCCGCGCAACGAACGCATCGAGAGGATTCCGCACCCACGCCGCACCGGTCACGCTCGGAACCTTCGGCCGCACGCGTGGGCGAAACGCCCAGTGTTCCTTCGGATCCATCTCGGCTTTTTCATCCACAGGCGCAGGCGCACCGGATGCGATCCATTCACGGAGCATCTGCACCTGCGCGGGGGTAAAAGGTTCACCCTCATGCTTGGGAGGCATCCGCTCATCGGCGTCCGATTCCGTCACACGTTCGATCAGGATGCTCTTTGCCGGGTCGCCCGCTGCCACCGCCTCCCCGGACTCACCCCCTTTCTTCATCAGCGCGACCGTGTCCAAACGCAGCCCGGCCTTCTGCTTGAGCGCTCCGTGACATGCATAACAACGTCCTCGCAACAGGGGCTTGATGTCCCGCTCATAATCCGCCGCCCCGCGAGCCATGCCCGAAGCAAGCAGCACCATCGTGGCATGAACCAGCACGAGAAGGGAGCGCACCTTGATCCCGCTCAGCCACCACTTTGAAACGCAACCTATGTCAGGCGAAGGAAACATGGATTGGTTGTTTGTATTCGTGCGCTTTCGGAGTCGCGACAATTTGGATGTTCTATGGTCTTGCAGCGCAAGAATGTTAAGCGACCTCGTGTGGTTTTCTTGGAATACTAATCTGCAACGAACACGATGACTCACCAGTTGCTTTCCGCAATTCACTCCATCACCGCCCTCCCAGACATCGTCCTTGCGCGAGGAAGAGATGGCGGGGAAGCAGGTGAGTGACTCTTTTCCGCCGTGAGCGGGCTTTATCTGCGGAAGATGTCTGTGCTGCCGGGGCTGCGTTCTTTCCAGAGCCAGATGCCGCCGCGCATTCCGAGTTCGTTGGAGACGAGTTTGACGTCGTTGGGGAGATGGAATTTGATGGAGCGGGCGTTGCCACCGCCGATGTAGAGGCGGGTGAAGTTGGTGAGGATGCGGAGGGTTTCGATGGCTTTTTGGACGCGGCGGTTCCAGCGGCGTTTGCCGATTTCTTCGAGGGCGGCGTTGCCGAGTTGCTCTTCGTAGGTCTGGCCTTTGCGGAAGGGGTGGTGGGAAAGTTCGAGGTGGGCGGAGAGGCGTCCGTCTTCGGCGAGGCTGGAGCCGAAGCCAGTGCCGAGGGTGATGACCATTTCGACGCCCCTGCCGGAGATGGCGCCGAGGCCCTGGATGTCGGCGTCGTTGAGGACGCGGACGGGTTTGCGGAGTTTGCGGGTGAGGGCGAGGTCGAGATCAAAGCCGAACCATGCGCGCTGGCCGAGGTTGTGGGCGGTGAGAATTTTTCCACGGCGGACGAGGCCGGGGAAGCCGACGGAGACGCGGTCGTAGCCGGTGAGTGGGGCGACGAGTTTTGCGAGGGTGGCGATCATTTTCGCGGGGCCGCACTTGGGCGGGGTGGGGACGCGAAGGCGTTCGGTGATCATTTTTCCTCTGGTGTCGAGGAGGGAGGCTTTGAGGCCGGTGCCGCCGATGTCTATGGCGAGGGTGATGGGGCCGGGTGCGGCGTTCGCTGTTCGCGGGGCTAAAGTGGGGGCGGTTTTTTGGGAAGGAGTGTTCATGGGTGCGATGGGATACCTGTCTGCCGCGGGAAGCGAGGCGATTCTGCTGGCTACTCGGGAAGGTGGAGTCCATCAAGTGCGGAGGAATTCCCCGATGAACGCATACATTATCAATCTCGACAGGGCCAAGGACCGCTGGGCATCGGTCGAGCAGTCGTTTGCCGGGACGAAGTTCGATGTTTGCCGGGTTGCTGCGGTGGATGGGAGTGCGCTAGCGACGCCCATCGCGGGATATTCGGAGGGGATGTATCGGTGGTTTCACGGGAGGCCGACGAGCGTGGGACATGTCGGGTGCTATTTCAGCCACATCAAGGCGCTCGAAGCGTTTTTGGCGACGGAGGATGAGCACGCTTTGATCGTGGAGGATGATGTGACGCTGAGCGGGGACTTCGAGGAAGCGGTGCAATCCGCGCTGCGTTTTTCCAAGCACTGGAATGTGCTGCGACTCACCGGACTGAGCAACGGGACGCCTGCGAAAGTGGCCGGGCTTTGCGCGGACTACGGTCTTTATGTGGGCTTTGGCCGGCTGAAAGGAACGGGTGCCTACGTGCTCGACCGCAAGGCTGCGCGTGCGTGGGTGGGGCAGTTGATGCCGATGCGCCTGCCGATTGACCACGCCGTAGATCGCGAATGGTTTCAGGGTCTTCGCGCGATGTATGTGCTCCCATTTCCCGCATCGCAAAATGAAGCGGGGTTCCGCTCTTCGATTCACATCGGAAAGACGCAGAAACTTTCCGCCCTGCGCAGATACATGGCGACTTATCCGTATCAGGCTTTCAACGAAGTGACGCGCTGGCTTTTCCGCACGGTGTCCTATCTGCGGATGCGAATGGCAGTCATCGCTGAGCTTGCGTGAGGTTTAGATCTCGGCAATGAGAGCGGTCTAATGCCTTCAGAAAATCCCACCGTTGCCCCCAATGAGACGGTGTTTTGCACGTTGCAAACACGACTCCGGCTGAAGCATATCCCCGCTCTAGACGGGATGCGCACACTCGCTGTATTTGCGGTGATTTTTTACCACTTCGGATTCGAAAAATCGCCCGGCGGGCATGGCGTCATGTTGTTCTTTGTGCTGAGCGGCTTTCTCATCACTTGGCTGCTGCTTGGTGAAAATGATCGCACTGGCACCGTCTCGCTGCGGGCGTTTTATGCACGTCGTGCGCTGCGAATTTTTCCGGCGTTTTACACCTACTGGTTCGTCATCTTGGTGTTGCTGCTTGTCACAAACAAGCTGGTGCCCTGGGGCAACGCTGTTGCCTCGTTCTTCTTTGTCAGCAACTACTACATCGGCCTGAACCACCATTCGGCCAATGCGTTCAGCCACACTTGGTCGCTCTCGATTGAGGAACAGTTTTATCTGCTCTGGCCGGCAATGTTTCTTTTTTTAAGAAACAATCTCGCCCGTTTGATGCGTGTGCTGGTCGCTCTGATCGTAGTCACGTGGCTTTTCCGAATAGTGCTTTGCATCGGATTCGGTGCGAGCTCGAGCTATATCTACGCTGCTTTCGAGACGCGCTGTGACCATTTATTGGTGGGTTGTTTGACTGCTGTGCTGCTGCGCCGTGGTGCCTGCCGTTCACTCTGGGAAAAAGCGACCAGCCACGCAGTGATGCCGTTTCTGACGCTTGGTGTGCTATTTTGCTCGATCTACTTTGGCGGGCCGCTTGTGCAGGGCTATCGCGAAGTGATTGGCTTTGCGCTCGATCCCCTCCTTTTTGCCTTGCTGCTAATCCAGTGGGTGGCGCTGAGCGACCACCCGCTTTGGTCCTGGCTGAATTCACGCCCGATGCGATATCTGGGGCGTATTTCCTACCCGCTGTATCTTTATCAACAGGTCACGCTTTATCCTGTGCGGAGAATCCTTCACGCACAGCCAGTGTGGCTCCAGCTTGGTGTTGCGGTCGCGGCAACTGTGGGGGTGGCATCGCTCTCATACTATTGCATTGAGCGCCCGTTTCTTCGCTGGAAGCGACGCTTTCAAACCGACGCGCCTCCGCCGTTAACGGGAGCGGGATCTTTTTAAACAACTCCGCAATGAGCGCGAAATTTCTGATCCACACAGTCGGGCGGCTTTTACTTTTGCTGGTGGTCTTGCTCCCGTTGCGGGCGCAGGATGCTGCGCTGAGCGAGAAGGCGAAGATCGAGGCGCTGATTGCACGTGTCGAAAAGCTGGACGGCGCGGTTTTTATCCGCAACGGGAGTGATTATGACGCGAAGACTGCGGCGAAGTTTTTGCGAGGCAAATGGGGAAGGAATGAAAGTGAAATCAAGACGGCAGCGGATTTCATCGCAAAAGCGGCGACGGGTTCCGCGACATCGGGGAAGCCATATTTGATCCGCTTCAAGGATGGTGTGCAGACGGAGTGCGGCGTGTTTCTTTCCGCCGAACTAAAGAAACTGGAACAGACGCGGTAAAAAGGCCGGGTGTTCCAAGCAGTCGCGGCATCTCCACGCCGGACTTAAGGGGAATTTGCATTTGACGGTGCGCGGGTGGCCCGCCAACTTCCGCGCCCTTTGAATATGCGCCATACATTGTCGGTTTTAGTCGAAAACAAATTCGGTGTGCTCACCCGCATCGCCGGAATGTTCAGCGGTCGTGGTTTCAACATTGATTCGCTCAATGTCGGACCGACGCTGGATCCTGCGACATCACGCATGACCATCGTGGTGCGTGGCGACGACCGTGTGCTGGAGCAGGTTTCCAAGCTGCTGGCGAAGCTGATTGATGTGATTCACGTGCAGGATTTCCGCGATGGCGAATATGTGGATCGCGAGCTGGTGCTGATGCGTGTGAATATCAGCCGCGAGACGCGCGCAGAGATCATGCAAATCTGCGACATTTTCCGCGCGAAGATCGTGGACGTGCAGGCGAAGAATTTTGCCATCGAGGTGACGGGCAACGAGAGCAAGATTACAAAGTTCATCGCGTTGATGGAGCCTTTCGGCATCGCCGCGCTGACGCGCACCGGCAAGGTGGCGCTCCCGCGCAAAGGAGACTAATCGTGGTTCGGATTTCCGCCTGAAGGCGGAAGAAGCTACTGTTGCTCGCGAATCAGAATGATCAAACGAGGCCTCGCACGGAGTGCGCGGAGTTCACGGCGTTTGTTTCTTAGTGATCGGGTTCAGTGCTCAAAGAACTGAGGTTTGGTGTCACAGTGGCGCACTGAGATGGCCGAAAGTGTGCCGAATGGTGTGACATGGCGCAGCTTTCGTAATGCGTCATATTTTCGTAAATATCAGGGGCTCAGTTTTATAGGATATAATAGCCGCATTGGCCCGTCACTTGCAAAGAGGGCCGACGCTTCGTTTGGAGCAACTTTTTTAAAACCAACCAATACTTTCTATGGCTAAAATCCTCGGCATTGACCTCGGCACCACGAACTCCTGTATGTCCGTCATGGACGGGCAGGAGCCCAACGTCCTCGAAAACTCGGAGGGCGCGCGCACCACGCCGTCCGTCGTCGCTTTCAGCAAAACTGGCGAACGTCTCGTCGGTCAGGCGGCGAAGCGTCAGGCGGTCACGAACGCAACGAATACCATTTTCTCTGTGAAGCGTTTCATGGGGCGCAAGTTCGATGAAGTGCAGGACGAATTGAAGCGCGTGCCTTACAAAGTCGTGAAAGCGGCGAACGGCGACGCGCACATTCAGGTGCAGGTCGGCGGCGAGACGAAGACCTACAGCCCGCCGGAAATTTCGGCGATGATCCTCGCAAAACTCAAATCCGACGCGGAAGCGAAGCTCGGCGAAACCATCACGCAGGCGGTCGTCACGGTGCCCGCATATTTCAACGACTCGCAGCGTCAGGCCACGAAGGACGCCGGGAAAATCGCGGGCCTCGAAGTGCTCCGCATCATCAACGAACCCACGGCGGCATCGCTCGCTTACGGCCTCGATAAAAAGCGCGACGAGAAAATCGCCGTGTATGATCTCGGCGGCGGCACGTTCGATATTTCCGTGCTGGAAATCGGCGACGGTGTCTTTGAAGTAAAAGCCACAAACGGCGACACGCACCTCGGCGGCGACGACTGGGACAACACGCTCATGGATTGGATTCTCGCTGAGTTCAAAGCCGACTCCGGCCTCGATCTCACCAAGCAGCCCGACGCCATCCAGCGTATTAAGGAAGAAGCCGAGAAAGCGAAAATTGCCCTCAGCTCCGCGCAGGAATACGAAATCAATTTGCCCTTCATCACTGCCGACCAGACCGGGCCGAAGCACATCCAGAAAAAGCTCACCCGCTCGAAACTCGAACAGCTCACCGATTCGCTCTTCCAGCGCACGCTCGCACCGACGCGCGCTTGCACGAAAGACGCCGGCCTTTCTGAAAAAGACATCAACGAACTCGTCCTCGTCGGCGGCATGACTCGTATGCCGAAGGTCATTGAGGTCGCGCGCAGCATCATCGGCAAAGAGCCGCACAAAGGAGTGAACCCCGATGAAGTCGTCGCCATCGGCGCAGCCATCCAGGGCGGCGTGCTCAAGGGCGACGTGAAAGACGTGCTCCTGCTCGACGTGGCCCCGCTCACACTCGCCATCGAAACCGCTGGCGGAGTCGCCACGCCGATGATTACGCGCAACACAACCATCCCATCGCGCAAGTCGCAGATTTTCTCCACCTACTCGGACAGCCAGCCCGGCGTGGAAATCGTCGTCCTGCAAGGCGAGCGCCCGATGTCGAAGGACAACAAAAAGCTCGGCACCTTCCACCTCGACGGCATCCCGCCAGCCCCGCGCGGCACGCCGCAAATCGAAGTCACGTTCGACATTGATGCGAATGGAATCCTGCACGTCTCCGCGAAAGATCTCGGCACCGGCAAGGAGCAGAAAATTTCCATCACCGGCAGCAGCGGCCTCTCGAAAGAAGAAGTCGAGAAGATGCAGCGCGAAGCAGAGGCACATGCCGAGGAGGACAAAAAGGCGAAGGAATCCGTCGAGATTCGCAACAACGCCGACAACCTCGCCTACCAGTGCGAAAAACAACTCAAGGAGCTGGGCGACAAAATCCCCGGAAACGTGAAGAGCGAAATCGAAGCGAAGATCGCCACGGTGAAAGAAGCCCTCAAAGGCAACGACGTGGAGGCCATCAAAACCGCCTACACCGATCTGCAAAACAAATTCCAATCCGTCAGCGAAGACCTCTACAAAAACGCCGCCGCGGGAGCTGGCCCACAGACCACACCCGAAGATTTTGCGAAGCAAAACGCAGGTGGTGGCGAAGGTGCCGCGAAGAAAGACGGCGACGTCGTGGACGCAGAGTTCGAAGTCATGGACGGCGACAAGAAAAAGTAACGCGCAATGAAACGCCGTCTCACACTTGCCATTGGCTGTCTTGCTGCCGCGATGCCTTCCGTCTCTTCGGCTGCCGCTCCGGCGCGCACGGTGAATGTGGCTCCCGCACAAACTTCCCGCTTTAGCCTGCTCGACGCCACACAGGCGGCGCACGGCGAGTTGGAAAAGCGTGGGCTTTCACCCGACCACACCATCGCAAGCGTCGTCCTGCTCAAAGGCGTGCAGGCGGGCACGGGGAGCTACGATGTGCGCATCGAACCACCGGCCACGCTCGAAGACGGGCAGCGGCTACGCGGCTTCTGCGTCGGGCTGGATGGCAGCATCGTTCCCGTGAACGGATTCCGAGCGAAGACCGACTGAATTTCCTAATTTTCGCCGTGTTCAACGGTCGGTGGCTTCTGCCTCCGGCGGATGAAGTCGGCGATTTTAACCAACAACAAACCAACAACCAAAAACCAAATACAACATGGCTAAAGTGAACGTTCGTCCCCTCGGGGATCGCGTCCTCGTGCAACACGTCGAGGAAGCGGAAGTCAAAAAAGGCGGAATCATCATTCCCGATACCGCGAAGGAAAAACCACAGGAGGGCAAAATCATCGCTCTCGGAACCGGCAAGCGCGACGAGGACGGGAAAATCATCCCGTTCGTCGTGAAGGTCGGCGACAAAGTGCTCGTCAGCAAATACGGCGGCACGGAAATCAAAATTGATGGGGAGAGCTACCTCATCATGCGCGAGGACGACATCCTCGGCATCATCGGCTAAACCAAACTCAACCTACTAAAAACTAACTAACTACAATGGCAGCTAAACAACTCCAATTCGACGAGACGGCGCGTCAGGCACTCCTGCGCGGCGTTGAAAAACTCGCACGTGCAGTCAAGGCAACCCTCGGGCCAGCCGGACGCAACGTCATCCTCGACAAAAAATTCGGCTCCCCGACCATCACCAAGGACGGTGTCACGGTCGCGAAGGAAATCGAACTCGAATGCCCGTTTGAAAACATGGGCGCGCAGCTCGTTCGCGAAGTCGCGAGCAAGACCAGCGACATCGCCGGCGACGGCACCACCACGGCGACCGTGCTCGCAGAGTCCATCTACAAAGAAGGTCTCCGCAACGTGACCGCCGGCGCCAACCCGACCTCGCTCCAGCGTGGCATCCAGAAGGCCGCAACGGCCCTCGCCGCCGAACTGGCTCGCATCTCGAAGAAAGTCAAAGACCGCACCGAGATCGCACAGGTCGCCACCGTCTCCGCCAACTGGGATTCCGCCATCGGCAACATCATCGCCGACGCGATGGATAAAGTCGGCAAGGACGGCACCATCACCGTCGAAGAAGCGAAGTCCATCGAAACCACCCTCGACGTCGTAGAAGGTATGCAGTTCGACAAGGGCTACATCTCGCCCTACTTCGTCACCAACGCCGAGACGATGGAAGTCGTCCTCGACAGCGCCTACATCCTCATCCACGAGAAGAAAATCACGAGCCTCAAGGACATCCTGCCCTTGCTCGAGAAGGTTGCCAAAACCGGCAAGCCGCTCCTCATCATCGCTGAAGACGTCGAAGGCGAAGCCCTCGCAACGCTCGTCGTCAACAAGCTCCGTGGCACACTGAACATCGCCGCCGTCAAGGCGCCCGGTTTCGGCGACCGCCGCAAAGCCATGCTCGAAGATCTCGCCATCCTCACCGGTGGTCGCTGCATCACCGAAGACCTCGGCCTCAAGCTCGAAAACCTCGGACTCGAAGACCTCGGCAAGGCCAAGCACATCACCATTGATAAGGAAAACACGACCATCGTCGAAGGCAGCGGCAAGCCTTCCGACATCCAAGGTCGCGTGAACCAAATCCGTCGTCAGATCGACGAAACCACCAGCGATTACGACCGCGAGAAGCTCCAGGAGCGCCTCGCCAAGCTCGCCGGCGGCGTCGCCGTCATCAACGTCGGTGCAGCCACCGAGACCGAGATGAAGGAAAAGAAAGCCCGCGTCGAAGACGCCCTGCACGCCACGCGCGCAGCCGTCGAGGAAGGCATCGTCCCCGGAGGAGGCATCGCCCTCATCCGCGCGCAGAAAGCACTCGATAACCTCAAGCTCGAAGGCGACGAGAAAGTCGGCGCAGAAATCGTCCGCCGTGCCATCGAAGCGCCACTTCGCCAGCTCGCCGACAACGCGGGCCTCGAAGGCGCGCTCATCGTCGCGGAAGCTAAGAAGCGCAAAGGCAACGACGGTCTGAACATCGCCACCGGCGAATGGGTGGACCTCGTGAAAGCCGGCATCGTTGACCCGACCAAAGTCACCCGCAGCGCGTTGCAAAACGCAGCCAGCATCAGCGGCCTGCTCCTCACCACCGAGTGTCTCATCACCGAGATCCCGGAGAAGAAAGCAGCCCCAGCCGGCGGCGGCCACGACCACCACGGTCACGGCGGCGGAGAGTTCTAAAAAACTCCCGCTCTCGATAAAGAGCCAAGTAAATTCACAGACCGCCGGTTTCCGAAAGGAGACCGGCGGTTTTGTTATTGGTGATATTTCACGACCTTGCTTTAGCACCATCGTCGCGATAGCATTCGGGTATGAGTTCGACATTGACGATCCAACTGGATGCGGAAGTTCTGCAATCAGCCGAACAGGAAGCACGGGCACACCACACAACCGTGCCCGAGGTCATTGCTCGGCATTTGAATGTGATGGCGCGCAACTGGCAGGACAGCCACACGGGCCGGACTCCGATTACGGATTCCTTGCGCGGAGCGGTAAATGTTCCGCCGGATTTTGACGAACGCGCTGCATTGATCGAGGAACTGGAGAAGCAGCATGGCGCGCGGGGATAAGGTATTCCTTGATTGCGACGTGGTGATGGATCACCTCGCCGACCGCCAACCGTTCTCGGAGTGGGCTCATCGGTTGTTTGCGCTCGCAGAAACAAAAGACCTGACGCTATGCGTCTCATCACTTTCGTTCAGCAATCTCTATTACATTTTGCGGAGGCTGAAAGGGCACGCCGATGCACTCGCACTCCTTGCCAGCATGGCACGGCTTGTCCGCGTTTCTGCCGTGGGTGAATCTGAAATCCAATCCGCGCTCTCGTCCCAATTCAACGACTTTGAGGACGGAATTCAGCATTTCGCTGCAAAAACCGAGGGTGGAGTTCGTGCAATTATGACGCGAAATCTGACCGGCTACACGGCGAGCGAAATTCCCGTGATGTCCCCGGAGCAATACCTTCAGAACCACGGAGGATAATTTGCCGTTCATACAGTAAATTTAATTTTTGAAGAGGATCAGCGGAAATTGAACGTAACAGATGATTTCATTGCCGAAGGGGGTGATTCGCGCGAATCTCACGCGCGATTTCCACCGGATGAAAAATTCTCTGCCAATGTTCGCTGCGCTGTTTGCGTGTGCTTTTTGCCCGGTGCTCCGCGCGCAGCAACCGGCAACGACGGATTTCCAAGTGTATCGCGGGACGCAGGTGCCGCCGGAGGTGGAGCGGATTTATGAAAAGGGGCTGAAGTATCTCGTAGCGGCGCAAAATGCCGACGGGACTTTTCCCGGCCAGTATGGGACGGAGCCGGGCGTGGTGGGGTTTGCGCTGATGACGATGCTGGCGCATGGCGATGACCCGAATCACGGGCCGTATGCGAAGGCGGTGAAGAAGTGCGTGGAGAATCTGCTGAAAAATCAGGCGGATAACGGCTACATCGGCACTTCGATGTATAATCACGGTTTTGCGACGCTGGCGCTGGCGGAGGCGTATGGGGCGGTGCAGGATGATCGCATCGGACCGGCGCTGAAAAAGGCGGTGGAGCTGACGCTGAGTTCGCAGGACAAAAACAAATTTCACGGCTGGCGCTATTCGCCCGAGGCGCAGGATGCGGATTCGACAGTGAGCGGGGCGTGTTTTGTTTCGCTCATCGCAGCGCGCAATGCGGGCGTGAAGGTGCCGGAGAAAAACATCGAGGACGCGCTGAAGTTTTTCACCGACTGTCAGAATGTGACCGGCGGCGACATCGGCTATATGCCGCGCAGTGGGTCGCACGGTTCGGCGACGACGGCGATTGGCGTGGCGGCGTTTGCGTATGCGCGGAAGAAGGATCACGCGACTTTCACCAAGGCGATGAAGGCGATGAAGGGCAGCGATGGAAACGGGGGCGGGTATCCTTTCTACTACGAGTATTACGCGGCGCAGGCTTACTTTCAGAGTGACATCAAGGCGTGGCAGGAATGGAACGACAAGCAGGTGAAACGACTCGCCGAAATGCAAAACGACGATGGAAGCTGGGACGCCGGCCTCGGCCCCGGAACGAGCACTGCACTCGGGCTGCTCTCCATCGCGCTAAACTACCGCTACCTTCCGATCTATGAACGCTAAACTCACGGCGCGCGGTATTGGATTTGTGGTGGTCGCCGCGCTCCTGCTGTTTTCGCGAGCGTGGGCGGAGCAGGTGCTGATTGACGATGAGATAGTTGAAGCCCCCCCTGACGTAGTTCGGATTGAAAAGAAGCCAGACGCAAAACTTCAGGAGGCGGATTCGGCCGGCGATCAACTGCTCGAATTAACGGACGGTTCGCAGCTTCACGGGCAGCTCGTCGCACTCGGAAAAAGCGAGGTCGTGTGGAAACGCGGCGATGCCGAGCAGCCGCTCATTTTTTCACCGCAGGAAGTGCGCAGGTTCATCCTTGGAAAACCGCTGCCGCTCAAGGAAGCCAAGGCAAACGCCACGCTCAAACTCAGCAGCAACGACTGGATCACAGGGGAACTGAGCGCGCTGCACGAAGGAAAATTCCAGATCGAAATCGGTGGCGCGACGAAGCTCGAAGTCGAGCGAGGCAATGTCGAGTGGCTCGCACTTTCGCCCACAGCACCGCCCGATGCCTACGATGGGCCGGTCGGGCCGATGGGAATGTCCGGCTGGGATACTGGCGGCGAAACGGGCGGCGCGTGGGATTACGCGGATGGTGCGTTCATCGCCAAAACGCCATCGCTGATTTCACGTTCGTTCGATGCGTTGTCGGAAAAAGTGGACATCCAGTTCACGTCGGGCGACGGGGGCAGTAATAATCGCGGGATGGCCATGTGGCTCCAGCCGGGAAAAAATATTCGGGGCTACAGCAAAGGATCGGTCTATCTGCGCTTTCAGGCGAATAGCGTGAACGCGAACGTTTACACCGGCGAGCAGATGAAAAATTTCAGCGCGGATATTCCGCCCGAAAAAGAAGAGAAGAAAATTTCGAAGTATCGTCTGCTTTTCGACCGTAAAGACGGGCGGCTGATCGTTTTCATGAACGGGAAACAAATCGCCGATTGGGATTTTCCAGAGTCCAAGGAAGCGCCCGCTGGTGGCCTGATCAACTGGCAGCCGAATTACTGGAACTCCGAATCGCCGTGGACACTCTCGAACATCCGCGTGCAGCCGTGGGACGGTTATCCAGTGCCCGATGCGAAGGACGATGAGGCCGGAAAGGATTTGATCAAAGCAGCGGCGACGGAGCGCAAAGCAGGAAAACTGGAAGGCATCACGGCGGACGCGGTGAAATTCAGCGGTGCAGATGTTTCGCGAATGGATGCGATTTTTCTCCGTCTCGCATCGCCTGCTAATGCGGAGCCGCCACCTGCGACTGTTGCGCGCGTGTGGCTCAGCACTCGCGGTGAATTCGATGTGACCGGGATCGGTTTCCGCGACGGGCAGCTTAAAGTGCGCACTTCGTTTGCGGGCGATCTCGCGCTGCCGCTGTCGGCGATTCGCGCGATTGAATTCCCGCACAAAGCCACCGCCGCCGAGAAAGCCGTGGCTGATGGAGGCGACACGCTCATTTTCAAAAACGGCGATCAACTGCGCGGAACTCTCAGTGCCGCGAGCAACGATCAGCCACTGCAATGGAAACCGGTGAAAGGCGACAAGCTCATCGCATTTGCGCCGGGCAGGCTCGCGGGCGTGCTGCTTGCGGCCCGCAAAGATGCGCCTGCATTTACCGGCGGTGCAGCGGTGCGTTTTCAAAATGGCGACTGGCTGCCGGGGAAATTGCTCGCGTTAGATGGACAAAATTTACGGCTCGGCACCGCACTTTCCGGCGAACTGAACATCGCGCGCAGTGGCATCCGCACGGTGTATTTTGGAGCGGAGGGAGAGGCGCCCGTTTGGGATGGCGCGAGTCAGCGCGAAGTGTGGATGGGCGGCACGACGGTGCCCGGCTATTACGGCTCTTCGCGGGCAAAAAAGGACGAGAAGAAACCGAATCCGTGGCGCTATCTCGATGGAGCTTTCACTTTGATCAGCGGCAGCAGTCGTAATGGAAACGGGCAGAATCTTGGGCGAAAATTCGACACGCTGCCGGAGAAAGTGGACATCAGCTTCGAGCTTTCCACGACGAAGGGCCCGGCGGCTTTTGCGATTCAGCTTTTCGTCGAAGAGAACAGGCAGAGCGGCATCATGGTGCAGGGGAGTTGGGACAGCGTGTATCTTTACGACATGTCGCCGCGAAAACAGGGCGGTGCGTTTTTTAATCAGCCACAGCAAATCGAGTTTGGACAAAAACTCGGCGGCGAGGCCAATCGTCGGCATTTTCGTTTTCTCGCAGATCGAAAAACGGGACGGCTGTGGATGTTTGTGAACGGTCAGCTTGTGGGTCAGCTCAAACGGCGCAGTTCGAGCGAGGACAATCCAAAGCCGGGGAAGGGCGTGGCGATTATTCCACAGCCGATGGGCGCGCGCGTGACGGTGTCAAATTTGTGGGTCGCGCCATGGAGCGGTGCGCTGCCCGTGCAGCCTAAAAAGGATGACAAGGGAGAGAAAGAGGAGGGGGTGGAAAAGAAAAAGGAGGAGAAGAAACCCGAGCCCCCAACGAGCGACGCGCTCGCGCTCGTGAATGGCGATGAGACGCAGGGTGAAATCGTGAGTGCCACGGCGGACACACTTACAATCAAGTGCGATGCAGGCGAACTCGACATCCCCATCGCCCGGACATTGATCGCGGACTTCGCCAGTCCGCCCGCAGCAGCGAAGCCCGGCATCCGGTTGCGCTTCGCAGGCAAAGGCGCGCTCACGGTGCAGTCGTTTAAAATCGAAAACGGAAAAGTTGTCTGCCTGAGCGCGAATGCGGGCGAACTTAGCTTCCCGGCCTCCGCGCTTTCGGAGATTGTCTTTCAGCCAAATCAAGTGCGCCCATTCGAGGGAGCCGGTGGAAAAGACGGCAATGCTGGACAAGCTGGCGGTGTGTGGGGTGGCGGTGGTTTTCTGCAAATTGATGATGAGGGGGAATTTTCCAAGGAGGTCGGGTCATCATTCGAGAATAAGCGTTTCCATTTTGCGGCTCGCACTTCGCTGCGCTGCTGCCAAAAATTGCCACTGCGATGGAAACGACGCTCATCACATTTCTCCAACTCCCGCTGCTAGCCGATGGCGAAGAACGCATGGAATCCATCGTGCCCGTCGTTTTAGCGGAAGAAGCATTTTCATCGTCGCAAAACGCCGACATTACGTCGCCGGTTTCAGATTTTCTGAGCTTGCTCGATGAAGCCATCGCTCGGCTTTCTGCGCCCGATGACGCGGGCCTCGTTTTTCCAGACGACGAAATCCATCGCGACATTCTGTTCCCGTTGTTGCCAGCGATGCTCGGCGATGCCGCGATCCGAGAGCACTGGTCCGCTGCTGGCATCGCTGCTCGCGAGTGGGTGGCGGATGATTTTGAAATTCCTGTGACTGCGAGTTACCACGCCAGCCCCGATGCACGCGCGCTCGCCGACACGTTGCTCGCCGAGCCGTCCTTCCGCTATTTGTGCGCCGCGCTGCTGAATCAACTCCGCACCACGCGATCAGTCGTTGCGGAACTTTCGGCATCGGTGGAGGAAGAGCCGACAGTCGAAGAAGAGGCCTCTTTGCCAGCCACGCGATCAGAAGATCCACTCGATGCACTGCTCGCGCGCTTGAATGAACCGGGCGGCGTGCCGCTGGCTGAGTTGCTCGCCGATCCCGAAATACTCGCGCGCCTCACCAGTTCCGAAGGCGAACGACTCCGCGTGTTCGCGCTGCCCGCTTAAGCCTTGCTCGTTCGCAGCAGCGAGTGGGCGAGGGTGAAGTGGGTGTCGGAAAATCCCATCGCTCGTTTGAGTTGGTAGTCGCGCTCGATGATGTTCGGTTCTTTCTGCCAGCGACGATATGCGCTCCACGGGACGAAGCCACGCAGCGCGGCCCACAGGCCGGAGCAGGGGACTGGAAAATCGCTGCCATGCAACAGTCGTTCACCAAGCAGCCCGGCATTCGGGCCGACGCAACGATGCGCGTGGCGTCCGCGAAGTGGGACGTTCCAAGCGCTTGTGTCGCCGTAGAGATTCGGCCACTTGGCGAGCATCTCGGCAAAGGTGTGGAAATACTCCGGGTCGCCCAGCCCGCTTTTAGTCGCTGCGTGCGCGGCGATCACGGTCACGCCACATTCGAGCGGTTGCGTGAGGATGCGCGGGTCGGAGAAAGCGTGATTGATGACTTGCACTGTGTGTTCGCCGCCGGTGTGGGCGAGCAATGGCAGTTGCGCTTCGGCGATCCGCTCCCAAAATTTGCGGTAGCGTCGATCGTTGCAGTCCACGTTGTGGCAGTTGGGCAGCATTTTCAAAACGGCTGCGCCCGTTTCGAGGCAGCGCTCCAATTCATCCAGCGCATCGGCGCGTGCAGGGTGGATGCTCACGGCGGGGATAAATTCGGGATGTTCGCGCGCGAGCCGCAGCACGTAGTCATTCGGCACGTAGAAGGAGCCCGCGTCCATTTTTGCGCCGTCGGCGGAATACACTTCGTCCTGCGCGAGGAGCACGACGGCGCCGAGGGATGATTCACGCACGAGCCGCAGCAGATGTGCGACGTAGCGTTCGTCAAAGTCCGGCGCGTGCAGTGAAATCCCGCGCAGACCGATGTGGCGGAGCATGTATGCGCCCATCGGTTTTTGCCACCATGTTGCGCCGAGTTTCACCCAGCAGCCGGAGCCGCTGCGACCGTTACCGACGAGATGAACGTGGGCGTCTATCGGGGGTTGTGACGCGGCATCCATCGCGTGTTGCTTGTGCTAGCAGATGCTCAGCACCTTTTCGACAATGTCGAGCGGGCGCGGGAGCTGTTTCTTTTCCAACTCGGGGCTGTAGATCGCAGGCGCGTCCATCGAGCTGATGCGGAGAACGGGTGCGTCGAGATCGTCGAAGGCTTGCTCCTGAAGCATCGCGGCGATTTGTGCGCCGACGCCGCAGAACGGTTTGTTTTCCTCGATGTAAACGGCGCGGTGGGTTTTGCGGACGCTGGCGAGGATCGCTTCTTCATCGAGCGGGCGGATGCTGCGCAAGTCCACGACTTCGGCGTTGATGTTGTGCTCGGCGGCGAGAAGTTCGGCGGCTTTGAGCGCGGTGAGCGCGGCGCGTCCGTGGGCGATGAGCGAAATATCGGTGCCCTCGCGTTTCACGTCGGCCTTGCCGAGCGGGATGAGATATTCTTCCTCGGGCACCTCGCCTTTTTCGCCGTAGAGCAGCGTGTTTTCCATGAACATGACGGGGTCATTGTCGCGGATGGCGGATTTCATCAGGCCCTTCGCATCGTAGGCGGTTGCGGGGCAGACGACTTTCAGGCCGGGGATGTTGGCGAGGAAGTTTTCGTGGTTGTGCGAGTGGGTCGCTCCGACGTTCGTGCCGCCGTTTGCGGGGCCTCTTATCACGATGGGGCAATTGATGAGGCCGCCGCTCATGTAGCGGACTTGTGCGGCGTTGTTGATGATCTGATCCCAGGCCACGGCGGCAAAGCTCCAGAACATCAGCTCCATCACGGGACGGATGCCGAGCATGGATGCGCCGATGCCCATGCCGATGAAGCCCGCCTCGGAAATCGGCGTGTCCATCACGCGCTTGCTGCCGAAACGCTGCCAGAGTCCGCGTGTGACTTTATACGCGCCGTCGTATTCGGCGACTTCCTCGCCCATGAGGACGACGTTCGGGTCGCGTTCCATTTCTTCGGCAAATGCCTGATTGAGTGCGTCGCGGTATTCGATGAGTGCCATGTCTTACAAAAAATCTAAAAGTTGAGTCGGGCCGGTGAAAAATCCGGCGGTTAGGAATTGAAGAAGTGTTTGCCTGTGCGGCCAGCCTCGGTCTGGCGGTCCACTTCAAAATAAACGTCCTGTGTGATGCTTTCCTCGCTGGGGATTGGGCTTTCGTCGGCGAATTGCGCGGCGGCTGCGGCCTCGGCTTTGGCGGCTTCATCGAGTTGCTCGTATGTTTCCTCGGTCAGGGTTCCTTCTTCGATCAGGCGGCGTTTGAAGACCTGAATCGGATCGTGGTTTTGTTTGTAGTGCTCGATTTCCTCTTTCTGCCGGTAGCCGCCGGTGTGTTTCGCATCGGCGACGGAGTGGCCGTAGTAGCGATAGGTGGCGATTTCGAGGACGGTCGGTTTGCTTTCGTTGTGGGCGCGTTCGATGGCCGCCTGCACGTTGGCGCGGACTTCGTAGATGTCGGTGCCGTTGCATTGCCCCCACGCGATATTGAACCCCTCGGCGCGCTCGGCGAGGCAGCTCTTAAATGATGAGCTGCGTGCGAGGCTGGTGCCCATGCTGTAGCCGTTGTTTTCTATAATATAGACGACCGGGATTTCAAAAAGCGCGGCCATGTTCAGGCTCTCGTAAAAGCAACCCTGGTTCACCGCACCGTCGCCCATGAAGCACATCGCCGCGCCTTTCACGCCCTTGTATTTCAGCGCGTAGGCGAGGCCGAGGCCGAGTGGTGTCTGGCCGGCGACGATGCCGTGACCGCCCCAGTAATTTTTGTCCGGCGCAAAGAAGTGCATCGAGCCGCCCTTGCCTTTCGAGCAGCCGGTGACCTTACCAAACAATTCGGCCATGCACTCGTTCATGGTCATTCCGACTGCGAGAGCATGGCCGTGGTCGCGGTAGGCGGTGATGACGTGGTCGTCGTCGCCCATGAGCGATACGCAACCTACGGCGACGGACTCCTGCCCATTATAGAGATGCAGGAAGCCGCCCATTTTCTTGGCCTGATACTGGCGGAGCGATTCGGTTTCGAACCGGCGGATGCGCACCATTTCGGTGAGGAGCCGGACTTTCTGCTGTGCAGAAAGTTTGGAATTGATGGGCGTTTTGGCGAAATCGAGTTGTTTAGCTTTAGCGGCGGAGGCCATGGCAAAAAGTGTCTTGTTTAATGGTGATGCTCATCCGCGCACGGACAAGCGACGTAATTATCGCGGCGCATCCTACGGAACTGCGCAAACCGCGCAACTCTCGAATCACATGGAATCGTAAAAACGCATTCAAAGGTTCCTGCGTTTCTGTGGTTGCCCCTGAACGCCGGTGCGCATATTTCGCTGAGCGTTCCACTTTACCACCACATGAAAACCACCATCGCCCTGTTTGCCACACTCCTCTCCACGTCCGTGCTCTTCGCCGAAGACGTGAAGCCGCTCAAAGCCCTGCTCGTCACCGGTGGGTGCTGCCACGAATACGGAAAACAGAAGGATGTGCTCAAACAGGGCCTCGAAGCTCGCGCCAATGTGATCGTGGATATCGCCTACAGCCCCGACACCAGCACAAAGCCGCCAATCGAAATTTACGGGAAGCCGGATTACGCGAAGGGATATGATGTGGTCATCCATGACGAATGCTCCTCGAATCAAAACGCCCCCGACGTCATCACCGGTGTGCTCCAGCCGCATGTGGACGGCATCCCCGGAGTGAACCTCCACTGCGCCATGCACAGCTACCGTTTCGGAAATATCAACAAGCCGGTGGCCGTTGGAGCGGATAACGCGCGCTGGTTTGAATATATCGGTTTGCAGTCCACTGGACATGGCCCGCAGCAGCCCATCGCGATCACATTCACGGATAAAGAATCGCCAATCACGAAGGGCCTCGCCGACTGGACGACGGGGAATGAAGAGCTTTACAACAACATCCAGATTCTCTCCGCCAAGATTTTGGCGAGAGGCAAGCAGGGTAATGCGGACAACGTGGTCGTCTGGACGAATGAATATGGGGCGAAAAAGACACGCGTCTTCTCGACGAGCATCGGCCACAACACTGCGACAGTCGCTGATGAGCGCTATCTCGATCTCGTGACGCGCGGCATGCTGTGGGCCACCGGAAAACTCGCCGACGACGGCAAGCCCGCGAAAGGCTACGAGGCCAAAGCAAAGTAATTCGCAGATTGCGCTTTTCCGCGCGGCGCGTTTGGCGCACAAACGACCGACTTCAATGAAAGTCTCCGATCTGCGCGGCATTCTTACTTACGTCCCTCGCTTCCGCGAAAAGACATTCGTCATCGCGGTGGATGGCGAGGTCGTGGCGTCGCCAAATTTCTCCACCATCCTGCTCGATCTCGCCGTGCTGCGTTCGCTGAACGTGCGCGTCGTGCTGGTTCATGGTGCAGCGGCGCAAATCGAAAAGCTCGCCGCCGAGCGTGGCGTGAAGCCGAGTAATACGAACGGCACCGGCATCACCGATGAAGCGACGCTCAAAGTTTCGCTCGATGCGGCGACGACGTTGATGAACGACATCATGCAGGGTCTCACGAGCGTGGATCTGCGCGCCGCCTACGCAAATGTGATCATCGCGCACCCCGCAGGTATTCTGGGCGGCGTGGATTTTCAGCACACCGGCAAGGTCGAGCGTGTGGACACGAAACTCCTTCAACTCCTGCTCAACGACGGTGCGATTCCCATCGTGCCGCCGATTGGTTTCGATGGTGAAGGGCGCACTTTCCGCGTGAACAGCGACGCCATCGCTGTGGAAGTCGCCGAGGCTTTGCAGGCGATGAAAGTGATCTATCTCGGCGCACGCGACGGCGTCGAAATAGCTGGCGCGCTTGTGCAGCAGCTCAGCATAGCAGAAGCGGAGGATTTGGTAAAAAAGCGCCGCGCTCAACTCGACCCGGGCACGCTTTCCAAAATCGAGCACGGCGCACGCGCCTGCCGGAACGGAGTGCCGCGCGTGCATTTGCTGAACGGAAATACGGATGAGGCGTTGCTCGCGGAAGTGTTCAGCACCGAAGGCGTGGGCACGATGATTTACGGAAACGATTACCAGCAAATCCGGCGCATCTTTAAGAAAGATGTTCGTGCAGTGCTCGCGTTGATCAAATCGAGCGTCGAGCACGCCGAGCTGGTGAAGCGCACGCGTGCCGAGCTGGTGGCGCAGCTTGATGACTATTGGGCTCTCGAAGTGGACAGGCAGCTCGTCGCCTGCGCCGCTGTGCATTTTTACCCCGAAGCGCAAAAGGCGGAGCTTGCGTGTCTCTACGTGGCAAAAGCGCACGAAGGCCAGGGCTACGGGCGCAAGCTCATGGCGTTTGCCGAGCAACTCGCCGCGCAAAAAGGCGCGAAGCACATCTTCGCGCTGAGCACGCAGGCGTTTAATTACTTCCAGCAAAAAGGCGGCTACGTCGAAGTCACGCCCGACGAATTGCCGCCGGAGCGCCGGAAAAAATACGACACGAGCGGACGCAATTCCAAGGTGCTGCAAAAAGCCGTCATCGCCACCACCGCAGCCGAGGCACCGCGCGCTTGATGAACACAGCTTTCGTTCTCGATGCCATTGTAGTCGTTTTTTACTTCGCCCTCATCGTCGGCATCGGGCTCGCGCAGCGGGCAAAGAGCAATTCCGTCGAGGGATTCACGCTGGGCGACCGGCAGACGCCATGGTGGGCGGTGCTCGCATCCATCCTCGCGGCGGAAATTTCGGCGGCGACTTTTCTGGGCGCGCCGGAGAGCGGATTCAAAAATGGCAACTGGACCTACGCGCAATTCGCCATCGGCACGATCCTCGCGCGCATCATCGTAAGCTTTCTTTTTATCCCGCTGTTTTACCGGCAGGGCGTGGTGTCGCTCTACGAATACCTCGGCACGCGTTTCGGACCGCTTTCGCGGACTTGGGCATCGGCGACATTTTTGGTCACGCGCGTGCTGGCGATGGGGACGCGGCTTTATGTCAGCGCGATCATCCTCGTTATTGCGTGGCAGTTTGCAGTGGGGCGTCCGGTGGGGCAGGGGGAAAAATTCGCTATCTTTGCTGGTGCGGTGATCCTCGTGACGGCACTGACGGCGCTCTACACGTCGGTTGGCGGCATTCGCGCGGTGATATGGACGGACTTCATTCAAGTCGGCGTGTTGGTGGCTGCGCTCGGTTTTTCAATCTGGTTCCTGTTGGCGAAGTTGCCCGCAGGCTGGGCGACCGCCACCGAACACATGAAGTCGCCGCTGTTCTTCGACTTTGCCAAGCCCGCCGATCCAGGCACGTGGGCGTGGATCAAGAATGTGCTGACGAGTGAATACACGATTTGGGCCGCAGTGATCGGATCGACATTCGTGACCATGGCCACGCATGGCATTGATCAGGACACTGTGCAGCGGATGCTCACCGCGAAAAACCGTCGCGAGAGCGCAAAGGCCACGATTCTTTCGGGCCTCGTGGATCTGCCGGTTGTGAGCTGCTTCATCCTCGTAGGAATTCTGGTGACGGCCTACTACAAGACCGGAACCGCACAGCTTCCGGGCAACGTGGTGCCCCGTGAGGCGTTTCCATATTTCATCATCACTGAAATGCCCGCTGGGATGCGCGGACTGGTAATCGCCGGCATCATGGCTACGGCGATGGGCTCGCTCAGCACTGCGCTGAATGCGCTCGGGACAAGCTTTGCGCGCGACTTTGTCCTGCCATATCGCGAAGCGCGCGGAACGCTCGATGAGGCTGCACGCGTGCGTGTGCTGCAATGGAGCACCACGTTGTTTGCGGGCTTTGTGGTGCTCGTAGGAGTGGGGACTGCGGCTTACATGGCGTTCGATCCAACGGCGGCGATCATCCCGCTCGTTCTGGGAATACTCGGCTTCACTTTCGGCTCGCTGCTCGGCATTTTCCTCGTCGCAGTCTTCACAAGAACGCGCGGCAGCGATGTGGGCAACGTGATCGCGATGATCGCCGGCTTTGTGGCCGTTGTTTTTCTGAGTAATGGCGACCTTCAAAAGCTCGTGGGTTTCACGACGCTGAATCCCAAAGGCGAGGTGGTGCCCGCGCTCGTGCTCGCGTTTCCGTGGCGCATCACGCTCGGCACGCTCGTCACATTCCTCGTCGCGGTGTGTTTTTCGACTTCCAGTTCCGCGAAGCAACGCATGATCGAGAAGAACGCATCGTGCTAAAACCCGCATAGATGCTTGATTCCAGAGCCATGACTGCGTGCGGATCGTCTTGTTTGCGTGACTTTCATGTCACGACAACGCGGCAAGCGTGCAAAATTCGGCACTCCAGCGCGGGGCAAGTTTTTTCTTCAAAAAAAGTTTCCATATCCACAGCGAAAAACCTTGTCCGCAATCCTCGCTATTTTCATGCTCCGCGACCTCCGGCGGTCATGAAAATCGCTGGTGTGAATAACTCGTGAACAACTCGGCATTTCATCAACCATGTAAACTTTCTGTCGCTTGCCCGGCGACGGAAGTGCTGCCGCATGTTCAAAATAATGTAGTCATCGGCGTTCCACGCTCATCAGCAATGCAAAACGTTTCGCGAAAGCGTTTTACAGGTTTATTTTCCGGCTGCCCAGCCGGAAGTGTGGAACGCACTCACGCGCCTCCGGGCTAGAAACTAGCTCAGTTCCGCGCTTGCCACTCCTCCATAACAGCCCGAAAAAACGACCAAAACCGCCCTGTGGATAAAATTCCCACTTCTGAAAATCTTGCGCCCATCTGGGCCGAAATAGCTTCTGCGCTCCGCGCAGAGGTTTCCGCTGATATATTCGACCGTTGGTTCAAGGAAACCGAACTCGTCGAACTCAGCCCCGAACATCTCACGCTTCGTGTCCCGAATGAGATCTACCGCTACTGGATTGAAGACAATTACTTCGATCCGCTGCGTGCCGCCGCATTGTTCACATTAAAGAGCGCCCGTGAAATCCGCTTCGTCAGCGCCGGGATCGCCCAAGTGCCGCACCATGAGCCGGAGCGCGTGAAACCCCGCGTGCAGCTCACCGAGGAGGAAACCGACGAGAAGGCCGTGGCGAACGGACTGAATCCGAAAAACAGCTTCGATAACTTTGTCGTCGGCTCGAACAACGAATTCGCCGCCGCCGCCTGCCGCGCAGTCTCGGAAAATCCCGGCAAAGTCTATAACCCGCTGTTTTTCTACGGCGGAGTAGGTCTAGGCAAAACGCACCTCATGCACGCCATCGGCCATCACCTGATGTCCACGCGGAAGATGAAGGTCTGCTACGTCACGAGCGAAAAATTCACCAACGAGTTCATTGATGCTATTCAGAACGGCACGCTCGTGAAGTTTCGCAAGCGCTACCGTCAGGTGGACGTGCTGCTCATTGACGACATCCACTTTTTCGCTGGCAAGGAGCGTTCTCAGGAGGAATTCTTCCACACGTTCAACACGCTGTTCGACGGACACAAACAAATTGTCCTCAGCTCCGACCGCCCGCCCGCTGAAATCGGCAACCTCGAACCACGCCTCGTTTCGCGCTTTGAATGGGGCCTCACCGCCGAACTGCAAGCGCCAGATGTCGAAACGCGCATGGCCATCTTACAAAAGAAAGCGGCCAGCATCGGCGCGATCATCGAGCCTGAGATTATCCAGTTTGTAGCCGAGCGCATCCGCACAAACATCCGCCGCCTCGAAGGCGCGCTCATGCGAGTCGCGTCATTCCGTTCGCTCAGCGGCACCAAGCCTTCGCAAGAACGCATCGAGATTTTGCTCAAAGATCTCCTGCAGGAAGAAGCGCGCCGCACCGTCAGCGTGGAGCAAATCCAAAAACGCGTGGCAGAACACTTCGACGTTCGTTTCGCCGACATGACCAGCAAACGACGCCCAAACAGCATCGCCTTCCCGCGCCAGATCGCCATGTTCCTCACCCGCGAACTGACCAAAATGTCGCTCTGCGAAATCGGCGACGCCTTCGGTGGCCGCGACCACGGCACCGTCCTCCACGCACACCGTCTGGTGAAAGACCGCATGGGCGACGACGACAAGGTGAAGCAGGTCGTCAAATTCCTGAACGACCAGCTTCAGCGTTAAAAACGCGGACCGCCCGCGACTGGAATCAACTGTGTCCTCGGCGGGCAGTGCTGCCTCAGCGGTTTTCTGCGTGCATTGGCCCTGCTGCGCGCATACAAGCCGCACCTCTCGCGCTTGGGCGCGAAATAACACATCATATTTGCCATGAAACGCCGTTCACTTCACTCGCTCTTGGCGCCCGTCACCGCGCTCTTTGTCGCCGCCGCATTTACCTCTTGCGACAAGGCGCCGGAAAAAACGAACACCCCGCAGCCCGAGCCAGCCAAACCAGCTGCCGAAAAAGCTGCCGAGGCTCCAAAGCCAGCTCCTGCACAAACTACTTCTGCAATTCCCGCGCCGGCTCAGCCAACCGCCGAAGTAGCAAAACCGGCAGCGCAAACGGCGGACATCGCCAAAGTCGCCTCTACCTATGGTTTCGTCGCTCGGATACCAAAGGATGCCGAGAGCTTTTCGGTCATCTATCATCTCCATGACATCTGGCTTTCGCTCAGCAAAAGCAAATGGGCCACGACGTTGCTCGACCTGGAGCCAGTGAAGCAGGATCCACAAATTCAAAATTTTCTTAAACAATGGAGTTCACCCGAGGCGCAGAAAGCGAAAGACCTTCTGGAGGCGATTTTCGGCAACGAGTTCCTTGCAGTTCAGCCCGCTGGTTTCTCCGAAAAAGTGCTGCCGTTACAGGAAGCTATTTCTAAATTTAGCGAGGCATACGTCCAACAGGCATTTCTTGCCGGGCTGAGTGGAAAGCAGATGGGGCCGAAGGAAATCCAAAGCCTCCTCCAGAACGCTGCGCCCGAACTTGTGCCTGCGTTGGCGAAATGCGATGTGCCGCCGCTTCTTTTTGTATCCAAAGCTGGAAAAGCAAAAGCCGATATTGATGGTGCTTTCAAGCAACTCACCGAAATGGTCGGCACCAAACTTCCGCCCGCCTTTGAGTTGGGCAGCTTCAAGGTCGCTGACAAATATGAATTTAAAACCCTCAGCGTCGTTGCAAAAAAACTCGTCGCGCAGTTTCAGGAAGTGCAGTTCGAACTCCAACTCAAGGAACTCATCGGCGACGAAGCGAAGGCCAAAGAGCTAGTCGCGCAAATTTCCGCTAAACACGCCGAACTCGCGTGGGGCTGGGTGGATGATTATTTCGTAGTCTCCCTCGGAAAGGATCACAGCCATGTGAAATTCGCACTGTTGGAAGCTGACAGCGCACTCGCGATTCCTGATGTGGCAAAGCGCGCAGTGCAGTTCGCAGAAAAAAAACCCATGGGCCTCGCATATGTGAGCAAGGCGCTCTTTGAGAAATTTTCTCCACAGGTTGAGTTCGCTGCCAAATTCAACGGCATCTCCAATGAACTCCGTGGCATTTTGAAGCCCGAGCACATCACTGCGATGCAGGCGGATGTTAAAAAACTCGAAGGCAAGGCACAGTCGCTTTTCAAGAGACAGTTCGATCCTATGGTCAGCGTTTCCTACGTGGAATCGGGAATCCATGCCGATAGCTTCGGCGGTCTCCGCAACAGCAGCTACGATTCCTCGAAGCCGCTTGGTTTCGCCAGCCTCGCCTCGCCGGCGTCGTTCCTGTTTTTTGACAGCCGCGCCAATGGCCCGCACAGCAAGGCGGTCGTGGATTTCGTCGAAGAGGGAGCAATTACCCTCTGGGGCTGGTATGAAAAATACGGACGCACCATGATTCCCGAGGAGGAGCGCAAAAACGCAGCCGCTGCGGAAGGCATGGCCAAGCCGATGGTCGAACAACTTTGGAAATCTGGTCGCCTTCTCGGCAAGGCACTCGGTGACGAGTCCGCGTTCATCTTGGACCTCAATGGCAATGTGCCGAAACTTCCCGACATCCCGCCTTTCCTTGCCGACGGAAAAATCCCGCGCATTGCGTATGTCGCCGAGCTGAAGGATCGCGCTGCACTCGCCGAGTCGTGGAAGGGTTTTGCGAGCCTCATCAAACAAATCTCCGCTTTCGTCCCGCCCACTGCACTTCCACAAGGGGTGCCTGAGCCGGTGATGAAAAAGGACGGCGACGTGGAGTTGCATTTCATCCCGCTGCCCATGCCAACCGACGATGTGTTGCCGCACATTGCCATCAGCAAAGATCGCTGGGTCATCAGCACATCGCCGAGCTTTAGCAAAGAACTCGCATCAAAAGCTGCCGCGACCACCGGTCCTGCGATGGGCAGTAATGATCAGGTCAATTTCAGCGCCGTCTGGGATCTCGCCGAAGTCTGGCTCGGAGTTTTGGACAAAAATGCCGAACAAATGCTCGGCCCCGGCGAAGCGAAGGGATTCAAAGAGAACCGCCCATTGATCAGCACCGCGCTCAAACTCGCCCGCTGCTTCAAAGGTATGGAAAGCCAAATCTCCGAGGAGTCGGGTCAGGCCCGCATGAGCGTCCACATCAAAGTTGAAGACTTGAAGTAGGCGTGAAATCGTTGAGTGAAGCCGGATGAAGGCAACCTCGCCTAGTCCCTCAGTAGGCTTAGTGTAGACCAGAGTTTAGTTTGAACTCAGATGAAAATCGCGGCTCTGAAGCACCTTTTTGCGAAGCAGGACATCGCAGAGCGCGTCTTCATGCCGACATATCATAGTTTTCGTTCCCGCGTTAATTGCACCAAAAGCATATACGAAGAGCATTACAGAAACTGCAATGAAACCGGCGAATGTTTGAGCATTCGAGGCGTGAGGAAATGGGGCAAGGAAATCGCACACATTGTGTTTAAAGGAGGCGCGATCATCGTGGTGCAAAATAAGCGGAATTTTCGCGTATGTCGGCAGAGCGGTGAATCGAACATCTATATTGTTGCCGCTGGGTTGTTGATGCGAAGTCGTTACCGAATGACGATTGCTGGCTGTATCGATATACGGACAGGAAAAGAGAGAGGATTTCCCCCTTTGAGTCCTGAGATTGATTTCAAAATTACGCATGGCGACTCTGTTTTGAGCGGTGCCATTAATTCATCTGAATTCCCCGGAAGCGGTGTTTTCGGCAGGCTAAGTCGGTGTAAAAGTTTTTCTGTAAATTGCTCTGCCTTTGCTGAGCCTGACTCCCCTGCGGGAGCGGCGAAGCGAAGGC
>JBEIQV010000364.1:0-2895 GCA_040376335.1 Verrucomicrobiia bacterium
AGGAGGTTGAGCGATTGCAGGGCGGTGAGGCCCTTGAGGGCGTCAACGTTTTTGTCCTTACATCTCCAAGCAATCAATGCCGTGGGGCGGAGCTGGTGGAGCATTTCGCGGTAGCGACCAAGGTCGGGGATATCTTCCGTAACAAGCATGCGGGTGTGCTTGCACCATGTCTCCTTTTTCAGCGCATTGCGCCAGTCCTGCCGGATCAGGCTAATTGTGTCCGTGCACTCCCACGCAAACCCCGCCTCCTCCGCCTCGCGCACGGCGGCGTTGTATTTGTGGATGCTCCACATTTGCCAGCCGCACGCGCCGAGAAAGATCGCGAGCAGCCACCACCAAAGTTTCCCAAGGCGGAGGCGTTTGGCTGGAGGTTCTTCGTTCACCCCCGCCTTTTGCCAATCGCCGCCGCGCAACGCAAGACGCGGGAGATTCAGGTGGTGTCCAAATTTGGAAGCCAGGAAACCAGGAATGAACTGAAGTCGGCTAATCCAATTGGGGTGACAATCTTCCCTTCATGGCTTCATGGCTTCCAAATTAAAAATAGAACACACCAGAGATTCAGCGGCATCCGTGCGGGCGGTGTGACTTTCCCTTTCCACGCGCCCCTTTCCCCCGCTAGAACGCGCGGACTGCATGAAAACACTCAGACTCGGCATCATCGGCGGCGGGCTTATGGGACGGGAAATGGCGAGCGCCATCGGACGCTGGTGCGCGCTTACGGATGTCGGCGTGCGGGTGGAGTTGGCGGCGGTGTGCGACCTCGCGGAAAAGACGCGCGAGTGGTTCCGGCAAATCCCGACCGTGCGGCAAATCACCGCGGACTCCCGCGAACTGCTCGCGAATGCGGAACTCGACGCGGTGTATGTCGCGGTGCCGCATCATCTGCACGAGGCGCTCTATCTCGACGTGCTGCGGGCGGGGAAGGATTTGCTGGCGGAGAAACCTTTCGGGATCGATCTCGCGGCGGCGCGGAAAATTCGCGACGTGGCGCGGGAAACGGGGCGCTTTGTGCGATGCTCGTCGGAACTGCCATTCCTGCCGGGCGTGCAACGCGCGCTGCGGGTGATTGGCGAGGGAAAGCTCGGGCATTTGCTGGAGATTCGCAGCGGCTTCTGGCACGCGAGCGATCTCGACCCGGCGAAGGTGATCAACTGGAAGCGGCAGGTGAAATTTTGCGGAGCCATCGGCGTCATGGGAGACCTCGGGATGCACGCCTGCCACGTGCCGTTCCGCCTCGGGTGGCGTCCGGCCCGCGTGTATGCGCAGCTTCAAAAAATCACGCACGAGCGACCCGACGGCAAAGGCGGCATGGCGGCTTGCGACACGTGGGACAACGCGATGCTGCACTGCGATGTGGAAATCCCGGGTCACCCGAACGGCACCGTGCCGATGCGGTTGGAAACGAAGCGTCTCGCGCCGGGCGAAATGAACACGTGGTTCATCGAAGTGCTCGGCACCGATGGCGGCGTGCGCTTTTCCACGAAGGAGCCGAAGACGGTGTGGCAGTTCCGGCGCGGCAAGGAGCAGGTGTGGGAGCGCTACGATGTGGGCATGGCGGACAGCGCGTTCCCCGTGGTCACCGGCGGTATTTTCGAGGCGGGCTTTGCAGATTGCTTTCAGCAAATGATCGCGGCCTTCGCTGCGGAACAAGCCGGCTCGCTCGGCGGGCGCTTCGGCTGCGCGACGCCGGATGAAGCGGTGCTCAGCCACGAGCTTTTCGCCGCCGCGCTCGTCTCGCACACGGAGAAGCGCGCCGTGGAAATTTCAACCAACAACACAACACCATGAGCCAGCCAAACAACGTCGTCAGCATCCACCCGTATTTCAAAGTCCACGCCGGAAAGATGGACACATTCAAGGCGCTGCTCCCGCAGTTCGTCGCCCGCACCTCGACGGAGAAAGACTGCCTCTGCTACGACTTCACCATCTCGGACGACGTGATTTTCTGCCGCGAAAGCTACATCGGCGCAGAAGCCACGCTGGCCCACATCACCAACGTCGGCGACCTGCTCGACGAAGCACTGAAAATCTCCGACCTGCTGCGCCTGGAATTCCACGGCCCCGCTGCCGAACTCGAAAAGCTCAAGCCCGCGATGAGCGCGCTGAACCCAACGTGGTTCGCCTTCGAGTGCGGCGTGGCGAAGCCTACTCCTTGAAGTCCGTATCTGCCGCAGTCAGGTCCAATTCTTTGATCCACGCGTTGCGGTAGCGGACGTCGTGGCCTTCGCACTGGAGCTTGAGGCCGCCGGGCGTGTCGGTGATTCCTTTGCCGCCTTTGTTGCCGCCATCGAGACCGGAGTTCGGCCCGCCGTGGACTTGGTTGATGGGGACATTGGTGTGGACTTTGATGCCGTTGAAAAACATGGAGACGAGTGGCTTCTCGGTCATCTTGCCGTCCTGAAAGCGCGCGGCGCGGAAGGTGATGTCGTAGGAGTTCCACTGCCCGACGCCCTTGTAGGCGTGGTAGGGCGACTCGGTTTCGTTGATGACGGCGCCCATGCCGTGCTTGGTCTTGTCGCCATCGAGCACCTGGATCTCGTAGCGGTTTTGCAAATAGACGCCGCTGTTGCCGCCCGGCTTCATGATCAGAAATTCGATGTGCAGACGAAAATCGCGGTAGGCTTTCTTGGTGACGATGTCCGCCGAGCCATACTTCCCGCCTGCGGCGACTGGATCATCGCTCATCACGGCGCTGCCTTTATCCACCGGATCCTCCACGATTTTCCATTTGATCGGAAGCGCGGATTTGAAGCCCGGCCCTTCCCAATAAATCCACTTTTCATCCAGCATCGCACGCGAGCCGTCCATGATGACCTCCGCGCCCGTTGGAGGTTTTGCGCCGACGCCGATTTGGGCAAATGCTGCGTGGCTGAGAGTGAGTGCGAGTGCGGTGAG
>JBEIQV010000071.1:0-12518 GCA_040376335.1 Verrucomicrobiia bacterium
GGCCTGTGCTTTTTCGTCGTGAGGGACGAATTCGTGAAGCGGCGGGTCGAGCAAGCGGATGGTGGCCGGGAATCCTTTGAGGGCCTTGAAGATGCCGACGAAGTCTTGCTTTTGGTAAGGAAGAATCTTCTTCAGCGCCTTGCGACGACCTTCTTCGGAGTCAGCGAGGATCATTTCGCGGACGGCGTCGATGCGGTCGCCCTCGAAGAACATGTGCTCGGTGCGGGTGAGGCCGATGCCGGTAGCGCCGAAAGCAATCGCCTGCTGCGTCTGCTCTGGATTGTCGGCGTTGGTGCGAACTGCGAGGCGCGTGGCCTTGCCGCACCAGTCCATGAGCTGGTTGAACGCTTTGAACTTCTCGGTTTTCTGCGCGGCTTTGTCTCCGCCGATGGTGCCGGTGACGATGCTGCTCGGGCCGGTCTTCACCTGGCCGCCGTAGATGGTGCCTGCGGTGCCGTCGATGGAGAGGAAATCGCCCTCTTTGAAGACCTGGCCGCTGATGGTGACGGTCTTTTTGTCGTAGTCGATGAGCACCGCCGAAGCGCCGCAGATGCAGACTTTGCCCATCTGACGGGCGACGAGCGCTGCGTGCGAGGAGACGCCGCCTTTTGCCGTGAGGATGCCCTCGGCAGCAATCATGCCGCGAAGATCTTCGGGCGATGTTTCGTTGCGGACGAGGAGGACTTTTTCGCCCTTCTCGGCTGCTGCCGCTGCGCGGTCTGCATTGAGGTAGATTTTGCCGGATGCTGCGCCGGGGCCTGCTGGAAGACCGCTTGCGAGGATCTTGGCTTTCTTGATCTCAGCGAGATCGAAGTCGGGAGCGAGGAGCTGCTCGAGCTGGTCGGCGGGGTTGCGAAGAATCGCGGTTTCCCAGTCGATGAGGCCTTCTTTGACCATGTCCATCGAGAACTTGAGCGCCGCTGCTGCGGTGCGCTTGCCGTTGCGCGTCTGGAGCATGAAGAGCTTGCCTTCCTGAATCGTGAACTCCACGTCCTGCACGTCCTTGAAGTGCTTCTCCAAAATGGAGCGCACCTTCATCAGTTCCGCGTAGCTCTTCGGCATCTGCTTCTTCAACTCGGACACAGGTTCGGGCGTGCGCACGCCGGCGACCACATCTTCGCCCTGCGCGTTGATGAGGAACTCGCCGTAGAATTCATTCACGCCGTTCGCCGGGTTGCGCGTGAACGCCACGCCGGAGCCGGACGTTTCGCCTGTGTTGCCATACACCATCGCCTGCACGTTCACGGCCGTTCCCCATTCCGTCGGGATGTTGTATTTGCGGCGATACACGATCGCGCGGTCATTCATCCACGAGCCGAACACTGCGCCCGCTGCGCCGCGGAGCTGCTCCCATGCGTCATTCGGGAATGCCTTGCCGGTGCGCTCCTTCACGAGCTTCTTGAAACGCACGACGAGCTCCTTGTAGTCGTCCACCGTGAGGTGCGCGTCGTCCACCTGCTCCTCGTGATGCTCTTCCTTCAGGTGCTCGATAACGCTTTCGAACGGATCGTGATCTTCCCCCGCGCGCTTCTGCACGCCCATCACCACGTCGCCATACATCTGGATGAAGCGGCGGTAGCAGTCCCAAGCAAAACGCTCATTCTTCGTCGCCGCGACGAGCGCGAGGACCGTCTGGTCGTTCAGGCCGAGGTTCAAAATCGTATCCATCATGCCGGGCATGGAATCGCGAGCGCCCGAGCGCACTGCGACGAGCAGCGGCATGCCGGTGGTCGCGCCAAACTTGCAGCCCATGATCTTCTCCATGTTGGCCACGCCCTTTTCCATCTCGGCCTGAAGGGTCGCCGGATACGTGCGCTTGTTCGCGTAGTAGTAGGTGCAGACTTCCGTCGTGATTGTGAATCCGGGAGGCACCGGCAGGCCGATGCGCGTCATCTCCGCGAGATTCGCGCCCTTGCCGCCGAGCAGCGCCTTCATGCTGCCGTCGCCGTCAGCCTTCGCGTTGCCCCATGTGTAAACGTATTTTGTGGATTTGCCGCCGGATTTAGCGGGCTTTGCTGCTGCTTTTGCCATAGTATTTGTGTATGTAGTTGGTGTTGAAAAAACACGCCGCAACGGATGGCACAGCCTCCGAGCGGCGAGAAAAGGAGCGCGGTGTATGGCAGAGCGAGCGCACGATTCAAGGGATTTTCGCATCCCGCGGCACTCGCACAGGTATTCAGGCTTTCAAATCAAAACACTCCGGGGGCGCTTCAGTCATTCTCCGATGGCAGCTTTCGCACGTGCTTGGCGAAGCAATCGGGACAGATGCCGTGGCTGAAACTGCTGCCTGTATGCTCGGCGATGTAGCCTTCGACAGCCTGCCAGTAGTTCCGATCGTCACGCACTTTTTTGCAATACATGCAGATAGGAATGAGTTCCTTCAACTCACGGATTTGCGTGGTGAACTCCACGATGCGCTCGGCGACGCGCAAACGCATCATGATGGCCTCGCGGTCGAGCGGCTTCGTGAGGAAGTCGTCCACGCCGGCATCCATCGCCTTGCGTAAATTTTCGCGCCCGGTGTGAATTGCCGTCAGCAAAATGAAGTAAGTGTAGTCCGTCCGGGGACGCCCCCGCACCATGGCACAAAGTTCTAGCCCGTCCTTTTCTGGCATCATCCAGTCGCTCACGATCACACGCGTCGGCTCACGATCAAACTCCTCCCAAGCAGCCTGTCCGTTGGCACAGATGATCGCTTTGTGACCCGCGTTTTCGAGGGTGAATTGGAGAATTTTTGCGGAGACGGGATCGTCTTCTGCGATGAGTATTTTCATGCTTTTTCGGAAAGGCTGGCTGGCAGTTCGTGTTCGAGTGCGACGCGGACGTAGCCGAATTCGCGCTCGGCGTCTTCCAGTATTCTGCGCGCCGCATCGAGATCACCGGCATTCGCTGTTTTTTCAAGTTGGTCGCATACTTTCTGCAAACGATGGGCGCCGAAGTTTGAGCAACTGCCTTTGAGCGTGTGAGCGGCACGTGAAAGCCGGACTGCATCCGTGTCTTCCAGAGCCTCCCGCGCTTCGGCGAAAACGGTTGGAGTATTTTCCAAAAAGAGCGTGATAAGACCACTGAGGATGCTCTGCCCACTCTCAGCTTCCATTTCGCGGAAACCGTCGAGCACACTGCCATCCAAGGCTGCATCCCACGGCGCATCACTTCCATTTTTCGTGATACTGCGGAGCCCAATGCAACGTTCAATTGCTGCATTCAATTCATCCAATCGCACAGGCTTGCTCACATAGTCGTCCATGCCCGCAGCGAGGCAGCGCTCGCGATCTCCCGCGAGACTGTGTGCGGTCATCGCGACAATCCACGGGCGCTGCCCGTGCTCGGTCGAGCGAATACGGCGCGCCGCTTCGTAGCCATCGAGCAGCGGCATCTGGCAATCCATGAGGATCAAATCGTAATCTGTCTCAGCCACAGCAAGGAGCACCGCTTCGCCGTCCCGGACAATGGTGGCATTGTAACCAATTTTTTGAAGTTGGTAGAGGACGACCTTTTGATTCACCGGACTGTCCTCCGCAACGAGGATGCGGAGCGTGCTGGTAATGCGTGTGGTCTCGATAGTCGCAGCGGAGTCCGAACCCGCCTCGCGCGGGAGCAGCGGAACAAGCCCCGGGCGAATCTCGCGCGGCACAACACCCGCAAATGCGCGTTCAAGCGCCTCGCGTAGCGGAAGCACTTTCAGTGGTTTGGCTAGCTGCGCCTCGATGCCCGCCTCACGCAACTCCTCGCTCTCCTCGGCGCGATCCAACGATGCGAGGAGAATGAGACGCGTAGATGAGAGTTTGGGGTTTGCTTTGAAAATGCGTGCAAGGGTGAGACCGTCACCGTCCGGGAGTTGGAGGTCGAAAAGCGCGAGGTCAAAACCACGGCCTGCTGTATGTTCCTGTAAAGCGATACGCTTGGCCTCCGCGATGGATGCTGCATGAACATCATCCATCCCCCAACTGCCGAATAGATGATGGAGCGTGCGGCGCGTGCTGGAGCGGTCGTCCACAATAAGCACACGGCGCCCCTGCACAGCCGCGGGTGCCGCAAGCGCAGGCTCCTGGATGGGCTGTTTCGAAAGACGTGCGGTGAACCAGAACGTCGATCCTTTGCCATACTCGCTATGCACACCGATTTCGCCCCCCATCTGCGTAACCAAGCGGCGGCTGATCGCGAGACCGAGCCCGGTGCCGCCGTATTTACGCGTAGTCGAGCCGTCCGCCTGCACGAATGCCTGAAAAAGTTTAGCCCGCTGTTCGGGTGTGATGCCAATCCCGGTGTCACTCACGCTGATGCGAAGGAGCACATCGTTTTCGGTCTCTTCCTCCAATTCGGCGCAGACAAACACCTCGCCTTGGGAGGTGAATTTGACCGCGTTCCCAACGAGATTTGTGAGCACCTGACGCACCCGCCCGGGATCGCCGCGCAATCCCAGCGGCACATCAAGGCAGACGAGTGTTCCTACTTCGATACCTTTGGTAATCGCGCGACTCGCGATGAGATCCATGACGCCTTCGATCACCTCGCGCAGATTGAAATCTATCTCCTCGAAGGTAAGCATCCCGGCCTCGATCTTCGAGAAGTCCAGAATGTCATTGATGATTTTCAGCAATGCCTCGGCGCTATCACCTATCGTCTGCGTAAAGTCGCGCTGGCGCGATGTCAGATCGGTATCGAGCATCAGGCCCGCCATGCCGATGATGCCGTTCATCGGCGTGCGAATTTCGTGACTCATGTTCGCAAGGAATTCGCTCTTCAGCCGCGCGGACTCAAGCGCGGTGTCGCGGGCTTCGGCCATCGCCCGCTCGGCTTCCTTGCGCGCAGTCACGTCTTCCACGGCACCTTCGTAGTAAAGGAGTTTCCCCTCCTTATCGCGGACACTGCGAGCGTGTTCGGAAATCCACATCACCGAGCCGTCTTTGCGATAAGCCTGTGACTCGAACTTAAACACCTCGCCCGCATTTTCCATCAACGTGCGAAACTCATCCCGCCGGTTTGGATCCACGTAAATCTGCCGTCCAATGTCATTCACGCCTGTCATCAAATCATCCGGCGAATCGTAACCGTGGATGCGGGCAAGCGCTGGATTCACGTTGAGATAACGCCCGTCGGGGGTGGTCTGGAAAATACCTTCGATCGCGTTCTCGAAAATGGTGCGGTATTTTCCCTCTGCAGAACGCAGATCCGCCTCGGTCTGCTTCAACGCACTGATGTCCTGCATCGTCGCGCGCAAACCAATAATCGCCCCTGCCGTGTCACGAATGACACGATCACGCACCAGCACCGGAATCAGTGAGCCATCCTTGCGGCGGAAGGTCCGCTGGTAGGCATCATCACCCACTCCGACGCCGGCAAGCTTGCGGGCGGTGGCTTGCTGCGATGTGCGCTCGACGACGAAATCCCATACAGGCCGTCCCGCCATCTCGGCGGATTCATAACCAAGAAGAGCGAGCTCCGTTTTGTTCACACGGGTGATGCGACCTTCGGTGTCGAGTTCGTGGTAGGCGGCAGGCGCATCGTCAAACAGATCGCGGAAAGTCGCCTCGCGTTGTTTGAGCACGCGCTCCGCTTTGCGTTGTTCCCGCACATCAATGCCGATGCCGCCGAGCAGTTTTCCTCCCCCAGCACTTGTGATGGGAAATTTCACCATCAACCACTCGTGCATTTTCCCATCACCCGTCGTAACAACTTCGATCTGTTGTGCCGAGCGGTTCGTCTCGATGACCCGTCTGTCGTATTCACTCACGGAGCGCGCGGCCTCGATCGGCAGCCAGTCAAAGTCGCTCTTCCCGACCATCTCGCCAATGGTGACGCCAAAAGCGTCAGCCATGATTTTGTTGATGAACAACATCCGCCCTTGGTCGTCCTTGATGAAGCAAAGAGTCGGGCTGTGATCCATGAATGCCTGGAACCGCTCCTCACTCTCGCGCAATGCACTTTCGGCCTGCTTGCGCTCGGTAAGGTCATGCCAGACGGCGAGCAACACCTCGCGCCCATTTAGAAAAACCGGGGTAATCGCCACCTCGACTGGAAACTCCTGCCCGTTACTGCGCCGCGCCTGCCATTCAAAACGGAAGTGGCCCACGCCTCGTGCGAGCAGCCAGATTTCCTTACGTTTTTCTGCAGAACGTGAGCCGTCAGGCTGGCGCTCGGGCGCAAGCTGATCGGGGTTCAATGCGAGGAGTTCCAGTTTAGTCGAGCAACCCAACATCTCCACAGCTGCGTGGTTGCAGTCCAGAATCGCATCTTCGTCGAAAATGATGTGTGCATTCGCCGAATGCTCGAACAGAACGCGAAATTTTTCCTCCGCTGAGCGGGCTCCGGTGATATCTCGGGCAACGACCAGAACGCGCTCCGTTCTGCCTGCGTCGTCGGGAATCGGCGTGAGCATCACGTCAAACCAGCGTCCCTCCCCATTCCTCATGTAATTGATGCCCTGATAACGCCCCACTCGTCCGCTTAGAGCAATGCCGAGCGCATTCTCACAGGATGCCCGAGCCTGCCCTGCCCATATTTCCATCCACGGTAAATTCTCAACCGGCTTGAGCCCCACCTCCTCGATCAATCTCCACGTCGCAGAGTTCACCACTTTCAGCCGCCCGCTGACATCGAGCATCGCAATGCAATCCGTGCTGTTCTCGATCATCCGTCCATTCAAATCCTCCGCCTCCCGAAGCGCGCTTTCTGTTTTTTGATGCAATCGCTGATCCCGTTTGAAGGACAGCCACATCGCAGCAATCACCCCGAAATAAGCGAGACTCCCCAGAATCGCGATGATCGCCAGTGGCCTCCCGTTCTCAACCCGACGCACCTCCCACAGAATGACCGCCACAAGCACGACAAAGATCACGGCGGCGGCAAAGAAGCCGGCGACAATTCTTTTTTCGAAAGGGCGCTGCATTGTTGGGCTGTTGAATCTGGGCTGCTTTTAGCAGGATGCGGGCCGCAAGCCCCGCTCTGAATACCCTAATCCCACCAAAGCACAAAAACGAAAAGCCCCGTTTCGCTTTTGGCAAAACAGGGCTTTTCTAAAATTGGTATGGGCAGCTTACTTCAGCTTGCTCTTGAGCTCCTTGCCTGCGCCGAATTTCACGGACTTGCTGGCTTTGATTTTCAACTTCTCGCCGGTCTTGGGATTCACGCCCATGCGGGCTTTGCGGCTGACGACCTTAAAGGTGCCGAAGCCGATGAGTTGCACGTTTGCGCCTTTTTTGAGCGCGGCAGCGATGCAATCAATGGTGGCTGTGACTGCCTTCTCAGCGCAGGCTTTGCTGGTGTCCTTGCCGAGTGCTTTTTGGACGGTGGAGACGAGTTCTGCTTTGTTCATGGAATGAATGGTTAGAGTGCTTGTGTTGTTTTGGTGGATTTTCTCTTGTGCGTGTTGCTGGGGGCCCAGCGACAACGAAGGTGTATTTGTCACTGTAAAAAAATGAAGTCAACAGGGATTTAGAAATTCATTTCAGATTTTGATAAATGCGGCGCTCTTGCATTGATACGGCTTCGCGGTTGATTTTGCCCGACAACATCGCGCATCGTCCCGCATGACTTTGGACGAACGCCTCAACCGCCACCTCGGTGCCACGCCGAATATAGACTCCAGTGCCTTCGTCGCGGGAAATGCGACGGTGCTCGGCAACGTAACCATCGGCGAGGAATCGAGCGTGTGGTTTCAGTCCGTGCTGCGTGCGGACATCCATCGCATCGTCATCGGCTCGCGCTCGAATATCCAGGACGGCGCAGTCGTGCATCTCGCGGATGACTACGGCGTGGAAGTCGGCGAACTCGTGACCGTCGGGCACAAAGCAATTCTCCATGCCTGCAAAATTGCGGACGAAGTGCTCGTGGGCATGGGCGCGATTGTGCTCGATGGCGCGGAGATCGGCGCGCGCTCGATCATCGGCGCAGGCGCGCTCGTCACGGGCGGAAAAAAATTTCCGCCCGGCTCACTCATCCTCGGCTCACCGGCGAAAGTCGTGAAAACCCTTTCACTCGAAGAGCAGGCAGGCATCCGCGTCTGGGCGGAGAAATACGTTCTCATCTCGCGCGAATACATCGCCCGCGGAATCCGCTGAGCATTTCACCATTCTCGCTCGGCCATGAAATTCGGCATCTGCAACGAAATCTACCAAGGCTGGGCACTCGATGACATTTTCGCCCATGCAAAAAAGACGGGCTACGACGTGGTGGAAATCGCGCCCTTCACCATCGCAAAATCCGTGTGCGACATCACCGCCGCCCAGCGCACGATCATCCGCGACGCTGCGGCCCGCGCGGGAATCGGGATCAGCGGTTTGCACTGGGTGCTTGTGCAAGCGGAGGGAAAACATCTCACGCATCCCGATGCCGCCGTCCGCCGCGAAACCGCGCGCTATTTCGTGGAGCTTGTGGATTGCTGCGCAGACCTCGGCGGCACGCGCATCGTCGTCGGTTCGCCCAAGCAGCGCAGCCTGATGGAAGGTGTCGCCCACGAGCAGGCATGGGCGTGGGCCACGGAAGTTTTTCGCGATGCTGTGAAGCGTGCAGAAGATCGCAATGTCGTGCTCTGCATCGAACCGCTAGCCCCTGCGGAAACCAACTTCATCAACACCGCCGAGGAAGCCATTCGCTTTGCCGGACAATTCGCCAGTCCCGCAATGAGCATCATCCTCGATGTGAAAGCCATGTCCTCCGAGGAAAAGCCGATCCCGCAAATCATCCACGAAAGCGCAGGACACTTCGCCTATTTTCACGCCAACGACGCAAACCTCAAAGGCCCCGGTTTTGGCGACGTGGATTTTCACCCCATCGCCGCCGCACTTCGCTCGACTGCCTACGACGGCACGGTCTCCGTCGAAGTCTTCAAATTCGAGGAAGGCCCCGAAGTCATCGCCACAAAAAGCCGCGAATACCTGCGCGAAGTCTTCGGCAAATAACCCGCAAAAAAAAGGCGGCCGGCGCCCCCACTACAAGGCACCGGCCGCACCCAACCAAAGCCGTGTGGGAACGTAATCACGTTTTCGCAGAGTGCAAATGAGCCCACAGCTTTTTCATAAAATCACAGCAAACCGCACAAACTTTGTCTTGCAAAGCTGGGCTTTGCCGAACAAAGTCCACCGCCATGCACAGCAAAGAAGCCGAAGAACACCTCCGCGTCATCCGTTCCCTCATGGAGAAAGCCACCATCTACCGCGCCATCTCCGCGCCCACTGCCTTGGTCGGCGGGAGCCTTGCAATAGTCGCCGGTATCGGACTATCCGCCATGCAGAGCGCAAACTTTCACCGCCACACCGCATTTTTCGCAACATGGCTCGCCGTTTTCATACTCACGTGTCTGGCAAATGCGTTTTTCATCCGGCGTGACGCGAAGCGCCGGGGCGATGCGTTTATTTCGTCTGGGATGAAAATGGCGCTCCTCGCACTCTTGCCTGCGCACCTGACAGCGGGAGTCATCAGCGCCATCGCAGTTTGCATGAGTTTCAACCCATTCTTTACGCCCTTCGTCGCACTTCCCTTGGTCTGGATCGTTCTGCACGGCGTAGGGCTTTTGGCGACGACGCATTTTGCACCGCGTTCGCTGGTTTGGCTTGGGTGGACGTTTCTCATTTTCGGTCTCGTTGCCTTCGTAAATATGAAGACTGGCTTTCCGTTTGAGGGCCTTTTGAAAATCAACGACTGGCAATTTGGAAACTCGCTCATGGCCGTCACCTTCGGCGGATTTCATCTCATCTACGCCGCCTGCACGTGGCCGCGCGGCGCTGCGAAAACAAACGTCTGACCGCTCATGTTCGACTTCGAAAAGCTCGACAAGCTCATCCACGAGCGCGGCAGGCTGGGAATCATGACCCTGCTCGCCACGCGTCCGAGCTGGCCGTTTCAGGACCTCAAGGCGGAGTTGAAAATGAGCGACGGCAACCTCGTCACGCACCTCCGCACGCTCCACGAAGCCGGCCATGTCGCCATCACCAAGGAAATCTACAACGACCGTCCGCAGACCAGCTACGCGCTCACGGAAAAAGGCCGCACGGCGTTCGCAGAATACCTCTCGGTGCTCGAAAGCATCGTGAAAGCCGGGAGGAAGGAATGATGACGAAAATTCGTTCAATAGGCCCTATCCGCCCCATAAGGCGTATCACACGCCGCTGAACTTTATTTTACCTATATACTTTGCCATACAAAGCTCTATGAAAATACAACTAGCAGAACATTACGGCCTTTGCTTCGGCGTTCGTGACGCCATTGCGCAGGCGGAACAACTCGCAGCGGACGGGCCACTCACCATTTTGGGCGAACTCGTCCACAACCCCGTCGTCCGCGAACGGCTCACGGCACTGGGCGTGCGCGAGGGTCAACTCGATACACCGGGCGATGCGCCGACTCCGCAAGTCATGATCACCGCCCACGGCGCGAGCGACAAAGCGCGTGCGGATTGGCGGAAAGCGGGATTCGGCGTCGCGGACGGAACGTGCCCGCTCGTCCGGCACGCTCACGATCAGCTCCGCACACTCATCGCGCTGGGCTGCCATCCCGTCGTCATTGGCAAGCCGGGCCACGTCGAGGTGAAGGGCCTCATCGGCGATTTCGCGGAAGCCGTCGTCATCGAAAGCGAGGCCGATTTTTCCAAACTCCCCGCCGCGCCCCGCTACGGCGCCGTCTCGCAAACCACACAGCCCATCGAGCGCGTGAATGAAATCGTCGCCGCGCTGCGTGCGCATTTTCCCGCGAGCGAAGTGTTCTTTCGCGACACCGTCTGCCAGCCCACGAAAAACCGGCAGGCTGCGTTGCGAAAGCTGCTCGAAGATTGCGATACGCTTGTCGTCGTGGGCGGCAGCAACAGCAACAACACGCTCCAACTCGTCGCCTCCGCAAAGGTCGCAGGCCGCCGCGCCATCCACATCACGCGCCCCGATGAGCTCCGTGAAGAGTGGTTTGAAAATTCCGAAGTCGTCGGCGTCACCGCCGGCACCAGCACGTTGAAAGAAACCGTCGCCGCAGTCGTATCAAGACTGGAAGCCATCAACGAAACCATCCGCACAACAAAAAAATCGCAGCATGAATACTGAAACCAACATCTCACTCCGCCACATCGCCAGGGTCATCCTGCCGGTGTTCATCACCACCGCGCTGTTCGACGCGATGTTTTGGGATATGCACATCGGTGCTTCTTTCGGTGTGTTCTTCGCAGGCATCGCCCTTCTCATCCTCGGCCTGCATCAACGCACACGCCCACGATGGCAGACGCTGCTTTTCGTGACGATGCTTGCGGCCTCGTGCTGGCAAAGCGCGGTGCAACTTTCACTGTCGAACGGCATCGCCTGCACCGGCCTCGCACTCGCACTCGCAGGAACAGTCCTTCAGCCAAATCTGGTCGGACTTTGGGAACGCATCACGGAAGTTTTCTACGGACTCGCCACGTCCTTCCCCCGCTGGTTTGGCCTCGCAGGTTCAGCCATCCGCAGCGCTGGTGATGTCAGTATTTTGCGATTCAACATCGCCAAAACACTCACCAAAACGGCGTGGGTGCTGGCTCCGGCGATTGTCCTCCTCATGATCTTCACCGCCGTTCTTTCGTCGGGAAATTCCGTTTTCAATCAATGGCTCCAACATATGGATAGCATCGCCGTCCATTTTTGGGAGCAGTTGAATCTCACGCCCGTTCGCTTCCTCATGTGGGGCTTTGTCGCCACGGTGGCGCTGGGAATTTTCCACGGCAAACTCGCGCCGGAATATCCGCGCTGGTGGATCTTCACATTCCCGCGCGTGCCGCGTCCGGATTTCAAACTCGCCGCGCTGCAAAGTGGTGTCGCACTCGCAGCGCTAAATGGCCTCTTCTTCATCGTGAACACGATTGATGCCGTGTATTTGTGGCAAAGCAGCGAGCCGCCGCTCGGTGTGAATCGCTCCGAGTTCGTCCACGATGGAGTCAACAGCCTGATCTGCGCCGTCGTCCTTTCGGGCATCGTCATCGCAGGCATATTTCAGCAGGAGGATCGCGTTGCAAACAACCGCTGGCTGAAATCGCTCTCGCATTTGTGGTCACTGCAAAACTGCGTGCTCATCGCCGGATGCTTCAAACGGCTCAGCTTTTACACACACGACTACGGCCTCACCACAAAACGCATCCACGTCGCGTTTTTCCTCATCCTCGTCGCCGCAGGTTTCGCACTGCTTGCATGGTTCGTTCAGAAAAGACGCACCTTCAACTGGCTGCTCGGCACCAACGCCGTCGCCACATTTCTGCTCTTTTTCGCGATTCAATTCACCGACACCGCCAAGTGGGTCGCCCGCTACAACGTCGAGCGATGGGAAAGAGATCCGAAAAAGATTCTCGATGTTCATTACCTCGCCTCACTCGGCCCCGGCGCATGGCCGGAATTGATACGCGTCGCATCGAGAAGCGGCGACTCATCAACCACGCAAATCGCCAAATCCTACATCTTTCGAATCGCATCGGAAAACCCCGACAACGACTGGCGGGGGGCCGAGCAAGTAATTTTCTGTAAAAGAGGCGAGTGTCAGGCGGAGGGTGGGATGGATGGATGCATATTGAGGTA
>JBEIQV010000245.1:0-5077 GCA_040376335.1 Verrucomicrobiia bacterium
GTCCAGCCTGCGGTGCGCGCGATGGCGAAGATGGGCGTGAACATATCCGTCGGGATGCCGAGGGAGTAATAGACCGTGGCGGAGTAGAAATCCACGTTGGCGTTCAGGCCCTTCTTTTCTTTCATCACGCTCGCGATGCGCTCGCTCATGCGAATCCATTTTCCTTCGCCGAGTTGCTCGGTGAGTTTCACCGCCATGGCGCGGAGGTGCGGCGCGCGAGGGTCGAGCACTTTGTAAACGCGGTGGCCGATGCCCATGATTTTCTTTTTCTGCGCAAGCGCGTCGTCGAGCCACGCGTCCACTTTGTCCTCGCTGCCGATTTCCTGGAGCATGTGGATGACACCCTCGTTGGCGCCGCCGTGCAGCGGACCTTTGAGCGTGCCGATGGCGCTGGTGATGGCGGAATACATGTCGCTCAACGTAGCGATGGTGACGCGTGCGCTGAACGTCGAGGCGTTCATGCCGTGGTCGGCGTGCAGGACGTAGGCGACATCGAGTGTCTTTTCCATGTCGGCGCTCGGTGCTTCGCCATTCAGCAGGTAGAGAAAGTGTGCGGCCTCGCCGAGGTCTTTGCGGATCGGCGGCAAGTCCTTGCCCATCCGCGCGCGGTGGTAATATGCGGCGATAACTCCGATGCGGGCGGTGATGCTCACGGCGCGCTCGCGGTTGCGATCCACGGACGTGTCGTCCATATGCGTGTCGTAAATGCCGAGCATCGAGACAGCGGTGCGGATGACGTCCATCGGGTTCGATGTCGTGGGCGCAGTCTTGAGGAAATCAATCACGCCCTGCGGCAAATCGCGGTGACTGCGCAGCGTCTCCGTGAGCACGTCGAGTTGGCGCTGCGTGGGGAGTTCGCCATACCAGAGCAGGTGGACGACTTCCTCGTAACTCACTTTGCCAGCGAGTTCGTTGATGTCGTAGCCGCAGTAAATGAGCTGCCCGATGTCGCCGAGCACGTCGGAGAGTCGGGTGGAGTTGGCGATGATTCCTTCGAGACCTTTTGCAGTGACAGACATGATTGGTGATAGTGTGCGTGAAAATTGAGCCCGCTCCGTGGAAAACACACGTCCTCCCCCGGCGACGGGAGGCGGGAGATTCCGCAGTTGCCCCCTTCCGCGCAAGCGCAGAAACGCGAACCGCTGATTTAACGGCTGGAACCGCAGATGGACGCAGACGAACGCAGATATTCGGAATGAATATTGTCGCCATGGAATTTGCGTCTATCCGCGTTCATCTGCGGTTCAAATATACCGCTACACGCCGAACGCGCGCCGCAGCATCTCGATGCTCTTCGGCACTGCTTTGTCCGGCGGCTCCTTGCCTTCCATTTCGAGCGAGACGTAGCCGCCGTATCCCGCATCGGCGAGAATGCCAGCGATGCGCGCATAATCGAGATCCACGGAATACCAACGCCCGCCGCCGATGTAAGTCTTCGCCTGCACAAAGATCGTCGTCGGTGCGATGGTCTTCAGTTTGTCGTAGGGATCTTCCAGAAAATTTCCCGTATCCATCAGAGCGCCGATGAATGGCGACTTCAGCGCGTCGAGGATGCGCATCACGCCCTCCGGCGAACGCGTCAGCCCCCAGTGATTTTCCAGCGCGAGCGGGATACCCAGTTCCTCCGCACGCTTGAGGCACTTTCCGAGCGACTCGATGGACCAGCCGAACGCATCATCATCGGTGCGGCCCTCGATCGCAGGCTCCAGTCCGCGCTTTTCCATATACTCCTCAAACTTTTTCACCGTCCCCCAGCGCCCCGCATTCACGCGCACACAGCCCGCGCCCAGCGCATCCGCAACATCTAGGCAACGCAACGTATGCTCCACTTGTTGCTGACGCCTCTTTTCATCGGGCGAGACGAAATTCTGATGCGTGCTCAGACAGGCCACCGCGATCCCTTTTCCAAACGCCAGCCGCTTCAGCCTCCTGCAATATGCGCGCCCCGCCGCATCCATCGGCGTCAATTCATCCATGTCCAGATTCCTGTGTAAAATATCCACGCACTCCACGCCGAGATCCCCCGCACGCTGAATGATCGCCTCCACCGTCGGCTTCTTTTCTTCCCCCCAATAAGAATACGTCGAAATCCCCAGCTTGATCCGCTTCTTCACAAGCGGAGCCGCCGCAGCGACCTGTGCAGGTTGCTGCGAAAAAGCGGCCCCTGCACACACACCACCCGCTGTCGTCAAAAAGGCGCGGCGATTCATGCGCCGACGATGCACGCAGAACGCCGGAAAGCAAAGGGGCGTTTTGGAAAGCTACTGCATCGCACCGAGTCTGGCAGCAATGGCGAGGAGGAGTGATTTTTCTTCATCGGTCCAGTCGTGGGCCTCGGCCTTGGCGATGCCGAGGACTCCACGCAGTTCGCCGTCGGTGAGCATGGGGACGGCGAGGGAGCCTTCCATGCCGGTCGTCTTGGCGGCGGGGCGGGCCTGACCGCTGGTGTCGGTCTGAAGATTGCACAGCGAGATGGGCTTGCGCTTTTCTGCCGCAAGCCCGGCGATGCCTTTGCCGAGGGGCACGGTGGTGACGATGGCGACGATGGGCGGCGGGAGGTGATGGTGCGCGGTGAGATGCAGTAGTCCGTCGGCGCGGAGGCGGTGGACGGTGCCTGCGGCGCAGCCGAAATGTGTGATGGTGGCGAGCAGTGTGGCGGTGTCGTCGCCGGTGGTGAGTGCGGTTTCGAGCGGTGCTGGCAGTATGTTCATGCGGGCATTGTGGAGAAGGGAAATGAGAATTTCCACTCGTCATTCGTGACGTCTCGTTCGTAATTGCGCGGATGCCGTCCAACCGTCTCCAACAAATCCTCGATGTGAAGCAGGCTGAAGTCGCCCGCCTGCTCCCGCGCGCCGGTCACATGCGCGCCGCCGCGCTGCAGCGAAATGATTTCCGTGGCTTCGCCGCCGCGCTCGATCGCGGGCCGGATGCGCTGGGCCTCATCGCCGAGGTGAAAAAGGCGAGCCCCAGCGCGGGCGTGATCGCAGCGGACTTCGATCCCGTGGCCATCGCGCAGGCATACGAGGCAGCGGGCGCAAACTGTGTGAGCGTGCTCACGGACGAGCAGTTTTTCCAAGGCCACCTCGGCTATCTCGCGCGCATCCGCGAGGCAACCGCGCTGCCGTGTCTGCGCAAAGATTTCATCATCCACGAAGCACAAATCTGGGAGGCGAGCGTGGCGGGTGCGGATGCGATTTTGCTCATCGTCGCCGCGCTGGAGCAGGCGCAATTGGAGCGGCTTTACAAGGAGGCCGAGACGCTGTTGCTCGATGTGCTGGTGGAAGTCCACACACGCGAGGAAATGGATCGCGCGCTGGATCTCGGCGCGAAGCTCATCGGTGTGAACAACCGCAATCTCACGACATTCACCGTGGACCTCGCGACCACCGAGGAACTCAGCGAGGACGTGCCCGACGATGTGCTGCTCGTGAGCGAGAGCGGCCTGAAAACGCGCGCCGATACACAGCGCGTATTCGACTGCGGCTGCAACGCCATCCTCGTCGGCGAATCGCTCATGCGCGCCGGCCTCGCTGGCGTCCCTGCGCAAGTCGAAGAACTGCTCGGCGTGGATACGAGCCGCGTTTAGCTGCTGAGACGGCTAGTTCCCGTGGGCGAGGCAGGCGGCGATGAAGCCTTTGAAGAGCGGGTGCGGCGCGTTGGGCTTGCTCTGAAACTCCGGGTGATACTGGCAGGCGAGGAACCAGGGGTGGTCGCGCAGTTCGATGAGTTCCACGAGTTTTCCATCGGGCGAGGTGCCTGCGATGATGAATCCTTCGGCCTCCATGCGCTCGCGGTATTCCTGATTGAATTCGTAGCGGTGGCGGTGGCGTTCGCGGATTTCCGTGCGGCCATAGGTCTTCGCCGCCTTCGTGCCTTCGCGGATGACGGTGGGCCATGTGCCGAGGCGCATCGTGGCACCTTTGCGGCTCACTTTTTTCTGCTCGGGTAGCAAATCAATCACGGGGTGCGGGGACTTGGGATCAAACTCGGTGCTGTTCGCGCCTTCGAGTTTCACGACGTTGCGTGCAAATTCTATCGTGGCGATTTGCATTCCGAGGCAAAGGCCGAGGTAAGGCGTTTCGCTTTCGCGGGCGAATTGCGCGGCGAGGATTTTCCCCTCGGTGCCGCGCTCCCCGAAGCCACCAGGCACGAGCACTCCAGCGACATCGTGCAGGCGTGCGGGGAGATTTTCTTTTTCCAAAAACTCGGCGTCCACTTCGACAATGTCTGCTTTGCAATCGAGCGATGCTGCGGCGTGGTAGATGGATTCGTAGATGCTTTTGTAGGCGTCTTTGTGATCGAGATATTTTCCGACGATGGCGATGCGGACGCGTTTCTTCGGGTTCACCATGCGCTTCACGAAACGCTCCCAGTCACTCATGTCTGCGGGCGGCGTCTGGATGCCGAGACGCTGGCAGACAACTTCGTCGAGCTTCTCTTTTTGCAGCAAAAGCGGAGCGCGATAAATGGTGTCGTCAATGTCCCGGCCTTCGATGACGGCATCGAGCGGGACGTTGCAGAAGACCGAGAGCTTGCGGCGCACTTCTTCGCCAAGCTCATGTTCGGTGCGGCAGAGGAGCACGTCGGGGTGAAGACCAATCTCGCGCAACTTCGCGATGCTTTGCTGGGAAGGTTTCGTTTTCAGTTCACCTGCGGCTTTGATAAAAGGAACGAGCGTGACGTGCATGATGAGCACGTTTGCATCGCCGACTTCCTGGATGAACTGACGGATCGCTTCGAGGAAAGGCAGCCCTTCGATGTCACCGACGGTGCCGCCGATTTCGGTGATGAGCACATCGCACGGCTGCTCCTTGCCGAGTTGGTAGATGCGGCGTTTGATTTCGTCGGTGACGTGTGGAATCACCTGCACGGTCTTGCCGAGATAATTTCCGGCGCGTTCGTTTTTGATCACCGACTCATACACCTGCCCGCTCGATGAACTGTTTGATTTCGAGAGCAGACAGTTGGTGAAGCGCTCGTAGTGACCGAGGTCGAGGTCGCACTCCGCGCCGTCGTCGAGCACATACACTTCGCCGTGCTCGAAGGGATTCATCGTGCCGGGATCGACGTTGAGATA
>JBEIQV010000414.1:0-1991 GCA_040376335.1 Verrucomicrobiia bacterium
GACAGACGGCGGCGATGATGGAGCGATTCGATTTTGCAAAAGGGGACATCATCATCCCGATGGACGGCGATATGAAAAACGACCCCGACGATATCCCACTGCTGCTCGCAAACTTGTATGAGGGCTTCGACGTGTTGAGCGGCTGGCGCAAGGACAGGCAGGATAATGCGATCAAAAGAAACGCGCCGAGCATCATGGCGAACCGCCTGATCTCGTGGATGAGCGGTGTTCAGTTGCATGACTTCGGGTGCTCGCTGAAGGCGTATCGTCGGTCAGTCGTGGAAGGCGTGCGGCTCTACGGTGAGATGCACCGCTTCCTCCCCATCTACGCAAAATGGCACGGTGCTAAAATCGCCGAGGTCGTCGTGCGTCACTACGCGCGCACCGCCGGCACGAGCAAATACGGGCTGGAGCGTGTGATGAAGGTTCTTGCGGATCTGATCACCGTCAAATTTCTCGACCGCTACCAGCAGAAGCCGATGTATCTTTTCGGTGCGTGCGGGTTGCTGTCGCTGGCATTCAGCGGCTTCTCCGGCGTCTATGCGCTGTGGCGCAAATTTATCAACGGCGAATCTTTCATCCAAAACCCGCTGCTCATGCTCTGCGTCGTGACGGGGATGATCGGCATCATGTGCTTTCTCATGGGCCTGCTCGCCGAGATGATCATGCGCACCTTTTACGAGAGTCAGGGAAAAAGCGTCTATATCGTGCGGGCCACGCGCAACGTGGAGGGAAAATGATCGCGCCATGTGCGGCATAGCCGGTTTCGTCGGGCGTGGCGACCTCGATACGCTGCGCCGCATGACCGACCGCATCGCCCATCGTGGGCCGGATGCCGAGGGGCTTTGGCGCGGGGAAGGGGACGGCGTCCATCTCGGGCATCGGCGACTCAGCATCGTGGACATCGGCGGTGGCGTGCAGCCGATGTGGAGCGCCTGCGCAAAGTGCGGCGCGCACGGCGATGTGGGCGTCACTTTCAACGGCGAAATCTACAACCATGCCGAACTCCGCGCCGAACTCCGCGCGCTCGGCCACGAATTCCAGACCGACCACAGCGACACGGAAGTCCTGCTCCATGCGTATCGTGAATGGGGCGATGCGTTCGTCGAGCGGCTAAACGGGATGTGGGCGTTCGTTATCTATGACCGCGCGCGGCGGCGGCTCTTCGGCTCGCGGGATCGCTTTGGAAAAAAGCCGCTCTATTGGTTCCACGAACACGGCACATTTGCGTGGGCCAGCGAGTTGCCAGCTCTCGCCGCGCACCCCGACTGCCCACGTTCCCTCGACGCGCTCTCGCTCAAAAAATATTTCGCTTACTGCTACGTGCCTGCGCCGCGCAGCATCTACGAGCGCGTGTGGAAACTGCCCGGCGGTCACTCGTTTGTTTTCGATCTCGATTCCGCCGCGCCGCCGCGCGTCTGGCGCTGGTGGTCTTTTGAAATCGAACCCGACTCCGCGCCGACCGCCGATGAGTGGAGTGAACATCTCCGCGCCGCGCTCGAACGTGCCACGCAACGCCGCCTAATGTCCGACGTTCCTCTTGGCGTTTTCCTCAGCGGCGGTATTGATTCCAGCGCCGTCGCTGCCTTCGCCGCCCGCCATGTCGCGGCAGGAAAGCTGAACACTTTCAGCATCGGATTTACCGATCCGTCGTTCGACGAAACAAGCCACGCGAAGCTCGTCGCCGATACGCTCGGCACTTCGCACCGTCACGAAACGCTCGACCTCGAAAAGTCGCGCGAACTTCTGCCCTCCCTCATAGCGCGTCTCGATGAACCGCTCGGTGACGGCTCGTTGCTGCCTACGTATTTGCTCAGCCGTTTCACGCGCCAGCACGTCACCGTCGCGCTCGGCGGCGATGGCGGCGACGAGCTGTTCGCGGGCTACGATCCATTCAAAGCACTGCGCGCTGCCGAGCGATACACGCGTTTCGTTCCGCGTCCGCTGCACACAGCGGTGAAGTTGCTCGCCGGTTTGCTGCCCGTGTCGCA
>JBEIQV010000341.1:0-3248 GCA_040376335.1 Verrucomicrobiia bacterium
CGGGAACACGCAAGTGGCTGCTTCAGACGAGTAACTCGGGCGGTGATTCGGCCTATTTCCATTCAACATCAAACGGCAGCTTTTCGCGGAAGCTGAATTTCATCCCCCCGCTGAATGCGTGGCATCATGTAGCCGTGACCTACGATGGCAGCGCGCTGCGGGGCTATCACGACGGAGTTTTGATCAGCACTTACAATTTCACTTCTGCGCTCAGCACTTGGGGACCGAATCTTTATTTGGGCGGTGTGGGCGGTGTGCTTGGCAGTGGGTTCAATGGCACAATGGATGACATGGTCATTTTCAACTCGGTGGAAAATGTGACCTCCATTATGAATGGCACGCATCCGACGATGGTGCCGCTGGTCTGGACGGGCGGGGGGACGCTCAATGGCAGCGGGCAGTTGGTATGGACTAGCGCGGCAAACTGGGGCGGCGCGACGATGGCGGCGGGGAACACGCTGACGTTTGCCACGAGCACCGGGCTCACCAGCAACTACAATGACTTTGCAAACAACTCCCAGTTCACCGGGATCGTATTCAATGCGAATGCCGGGGTGTTCACTTTGAATGGTAACACGATCAATTTGACCGGTGATGTGGTGAACAACAGCGCCAGCGCGCAGACGATTGCGAACAACCTCGTGCTCGATGGCGGCACGCGCACTTTCAACACCGCCTCGGGAAATGTGACCGTCAACAACGGCATTACGCAGGCAGCGGGGCAGACGAATGGCCTCATGAAAAGCGGTGCGAACACACTCACGCTCGCCGGGACGAGCAGCTACACGGGCGCAACGAGCGTGAATGCGGGCAAACTCCTGCTCAGCGGCGCGACTTTGGGGAACACGACGACGACGGTCTCTGGCTCAACCGCCATCCTCGCGGGCAACGGCACCGTGACCGGCGCGGTGACGGCGCAGACATCCGGGCATCTCGCGCCGGGAGTGGACGCGGCGACCACTGGCACGCTCGCGCTCAACGGCGGACTCACGCTGAATGCCGCCAATCTCGACATCAAAGCCGCAGCGCCGGGGACGAATGACGTGGTGGTCGTGACGGGAAACCTCACACTCACCGGAAACACGCAGGTCAATCTCACCTCGCAACTCGCCGGGTTTGGAATCGGTGACTACGTCATCCTTGCCTACACCGGCACGCTTACTGGGAGCACCAGCCAGATTCTCGCGCCGCCGCAGGATGCGAATTTTTCCTACTCCATCCAGACGACGGGAAATCAAATCAAGCTCCATGTCGCGGCAGCAACATCGGTGACCTACTACGTGAGCCAGTCGGCGGGCAACGACACGAATAACGGCCTCTCCAGCGCAACGCCATGGAAGACGCTGACGAAGGCGTCGAGCGTCACGCTGAACGCGGGCGATTCCATTTTACTAAAGGCTGGCGACACATGGACCGGCGAGGAACTCCAGCCCAAGGGCAGCGGCACGGCGGGCAATCCGATTTACATCGGCTCCTACGGCGCGGGGAACAAACCGCTCATTGACCGCCTCGACTACACGCAGGATCGGAGTGGCATCCACCTCATCAACCAGGCCGGATACAAAATCGTCGGCATCGAATTCAACCGCTGCATGACCGGCATCTACGCGGAATATTCCGTCGGCTCGCCCAATCGGAATTATCTCTGGATCGAGGACTGTTACTTCCACGATTCGCTCCACTACCAGCACTACGAGGACTACCCCGTCCGCAAGATCGGCCTCGGCATCTGCCTCTTCTCCCACGAAACCGCCAACAACATCGTCCTCTCCGACATCACGGTGAAAAACTGCACCTTCCGCAGGCTGGCATCCGGCATCTGGACGAACAGCCCGGACAATTTCGCCTATTTCGCCGACAACATATGGAACTTCGAAAACCTGAACATTATCGGATGTCTCTTCGAGGAAGGCTACCAGTGGCAGCTCGGCCTCCGCGGCGTCTCCGGCGGTCAGGTCACCAACTGCGTCACCCACGACATCGGGCGGCTCAACAACTTCGTCTCCTTCAACGGCGTCGCAGGGGCGATGATGTATCGGCTCAAAAATTTCACGTTCACCGACAGCGAATGGGGCTTTGTTTCACGAGGCGGCGGCAGCTTCGACGGCGAGGCGTTCGATCTTGAAGGCAACAACCTGAACATGACATTCACGAGGTGCCTCTTTCACGACACCGCCGGCCCCTGCTTCATGTTCTTCAAGGGCAGCAACGCCAATCCGAGCAACACCGGCAACCTCTTCGTTGACTGCGTGTGGAACGGTAAGGCCTACGACTGCCCGTATGGCCAGTATCCAAAAGTGGAAATCTTCAACGCATCGCCCGGCTCCGCCACGGCCACGTTCACCAGCTCCCGCTTTTACCTCAGCACCAACGAAAGCCGCGCCAACAACAACACCGGCCTCACCTTCGTCAACTGCCTCACTCGAAACCTCAGCGATGCAGGCAACGGCACCAATGTCGCGCTTGCGCTCACGAGTTCATCTTCGTCGCAGCAGGTCGGCTTCGAGGCCACGAAAGGCAACGACGGTAACACCGCGAGCGTCTGGCGCCCGTCGTCTTCAGCGAACGAGTGGCTGCAAATTGATTTCGCTAGCCCCACCGTCGTGAATGAATTCCGCCTCCGCGAGGAAGCCGGCTCTTCGATCAACCGCTACACCATCCAATACTGGGATAGCACCACCTCCACTTGGATGGGCTGCTTCAATGGCCGCACCATGGGCACCAATTTCATCGCGCCCATCGTCAGCCGCACTACCACGAAAGTCCGCCTGCTCGTCACCTCGACCACCACCGGCACTCCCGGCATCGCCGAGTTTGAAGCCTACTACGTCGCCATCCCTCCGCCGCCCTCCATCGCCTACTGGCGTGTCGGCGACGGCGTTTGGGACATCAATACCACGAACAACTGGAAAGACACCGGCGGCACGCCCAGGAATTACGTGGATGGCGACATCGTCAATCTCGACGACACCGCCACCGGCACCTCGCCCATCACGCTCACACTCAACACCACCGTCGCGCCCACGAGCATGACCGCCAGCGCCACGAAAAACTACACCATCACCGGCAGCGGCAGCATCGGCGGCTCCTGCGTTCTCACCAAGAGCGGTAGCGGCACACTCACACTTTCCGAAACGAACACCTACACCGGCGGGACAAACATCACCGGCGGTATCCTCAGCTTCGGCGCGGCGGCGAATCTCCCCACCAGCGGCGTCATCCTCGGCGGCGGCACGCTCGAATTTTCC
>JBEIQV010000404.1:0-2121 GCA_040376335.1 Verrucomicrobiia bacterium
ATTTTCCTTTCGAGCACGCGGGGGCGCGGGCGTATCGCTGGGGCGAAGACGGGCTGATGGGGATTTGCGATCGGCAGGCGCGACTGTGTTTTGCGCTGGCGCTGTGGAATGGGCGCGATCCGATTTTGAAGGAGCGTCTCTTTGGTCTCGCGAATGGCGAGGGGCCGCACGGCGAGGATGTGAAGGAGGCGTATTGGTATCTGGATGCGACGCCAACGTCGTCGTATCTGCGGGCGCTGTATAAATACCCGCAGCGTGAATTTCCCTACGCGAAGCTGCGGGAGGAAAATGGGCGGCGCAAAGGGCGTGATCGGGAGTTTGAAATTTGGGATACCGATGCGTTTGAGGGCGAACGCTATTTCGATGTGGTTGCCGAGTATGCGAAGGCGGATGCGGAGGATATTTTGATCCGCATCACCATCGCGAATCGCGGACCGGAGGCGGCGCAAATCCATGTGCTGCCGACGCTGTGGTTTCGCAACACGTGGAGTTGGAAGGCGGGTGCGGACAAGCCGCTGCTGCGCGAACTCGGGCCGCAGACGGTGGAGGCGGTGCATACTTCGCTCGGCGTTTACCGGCTCGTGATGGAGAAGGAGGCACCGCTGCTTTTCACGGAGAATGAGACGAACATCCAAAAGCTCTACGGCGCGCCGAATGTGAATCCGTTTGTGAAGGATGGATTTCAGTCGCACGTCATCGAAAGGCGCGCCGGCGCGGTGAATCCTTCGCTGCAAGGGACGAAATGCGCAGCGCACTACACGCTCGATGTGCCTGCGGGCGGCGAGGTGATTTTGCGTCTGCGGCTCGGTGCGATGCTGGAATTGCCGGGAAATGCGTTCGGGAGGTTCGAGGAGATTTTCGCCGAGCGGCGAAAGGAGGCGCGGCTTTTCTATGCGACGAAATGCGCAAAGGGAACGACGCAGGAGCAACGCAATGTAATGCGCCAGGCCTACGCGGGTCTGCTGTGGAGCAAGCAATTTTACCACTACGATGTGAAGGAGTGGCTCGCGGGCGATCCCTCACAGCCGCCGCCGCCAGTCGGTCACGCGAAGTCGCGCAATGCGGACTGGACGCATCTTTTCAACGGCGACGTGATCTCGATGCCCGACAAGTGGGAGTATCCGTGGTATGCGGCGTGGGATCTCGCGTTTCACATGCTGCCGATGTGCCGCGTGGACCCCGATTTTGCGAAGCAGCAACTGATGCTCTTCCTGCGCGAGTGGTATATGCGGCCCGATGGCGCGCTGCCTGCCTACGAGTGGAATTTCTCGGACGTGAATCCGCCTGTTCACGCATGGGCGTGCTGGCGTGTTTATAAAATTTCCGGTGCACGCGGAAATCGCGACACGCTTTTTTTGGAGAAGTGTTTTCAAAAGCTGCTGGTCAATTTCACGTGGTGGGTGAATCGCAAGGACGCGCGCGGGCAGCATCTTTTCGGCGGTGGATTTCTCGGCATGGACAACATCGGGCTTTTCGACCGCAGCAAGCCGTTGCCAAACGGCAAGACGCTGGAGCAGGCGGACGGAACGGCGTGGATGGCGTTCTATTGCTCGACGATGCTGGCGATGGCGCTGGAACTCGCGCAGACGCGCCCGGCCTACGAGGATATCGCGAGCAAGTTCTTCGAGCATTTCATCGCCATCGCCGATGCGATGAACACGCTCGGAGGCACCGGGCTTTGGGATGAAGATGATGGTTTTTACTACGATCGCCTGCGTGCCGACGATGGCGAGAGCGTGCCGCTGCGAGCGCGCTCGATGGTCGGGCTCGTGCCGTTGCTCGCGGTCGAAGTGCTGGAGCAGGACATGATCAAATCGCTACCCGGTTTTCGCAAGCGGATGCGCTGGTTTTTGGAAAACCGCCCGGAACTCGCGCAGCATGTGAGCTACATGGAGCGCACGCACACCGAGGGCGGTGAACTGCGCCTGCTGGCCATCCCGCGAAAGGATCGTCTGCTCCGCGTGCTTGCACGGATGCTGGATGAAAAGGAGTTTCTCTCGCCGCACGGCATCCGCTCGTTGTCACGCGCGCATCGCGATGAGACGTTTTGTTTCATGCACGATGGCGGGCACGTTTGCATCGCCTACGAGGCGGGCGAGAGCACCGATGGAATGTGGGGCG
>JBEIQV010000412.1:0-2011 GCA_040376335.1 Verrucomicrobiia bacterium
ACGAAATCCTCGTGGACTTCGTGGACAAGATGAAATCCATCACGCGCGGCTACGGTTCGATGGACTACGAGCACTCCGGCTATCGCGCGGACAAACTCGTGAAACTCGATATGCTCGTGAACGGCGAGCGCGTGGACGCATTTTCGAGCATTGTCCATCGCGACAAGGCCGAGGGTCGAGGACGCGCGCTCGCCGCGAAACTCAAGGAAGTCATCCCCACGCAGCTTTACACCGTGGCCATCCAGGGTGCCATCGGCGGAAAAATCATCGCCCGCGAAACTGTCAGCGCGCTGCGCAAAAACGTCACCGCGAAATGCTACGGCGGCGACATCAGCCGTAAACGCAAGCTCCTCGAAAAACAGAAAGAGGGCAAAAAGCGCATGAAGGCCATCGGCCAGGTGAACATCCCGCAAGAGGCGTTCATCGAAGTGCTGAAGACGAACTGATCTCAGTCGTAGCACATGAGGGCCAACGGCCTGAATTCATACCAGCCTTGGGCAACGCCCAAGGAAAACGTTACCTCCACGGTCAAAGGGGTGAAAGTCCGGCTCCAGTTGTTGAGAAGTGATGCGTGGGTGGTTCGGGCTTTCAGCCCTCTTGCCGCATTTGTTTCCAAACCTAGGCCGACGCTCGTGCCTCGCTTTGACCTAGGCTGATATAGGCAGGGCCTTTGGCCCGCAATTGCCGCACTGCACTACACGCGCAGGAAAATCCCGCGTTTGTGAAGGAACCGGGCGAGTAAAAGCACGAGCGCGAAGCCCACGGCGAAGGGCCACCACGCCCATGCCGGGCTGTGCGGCAGATCCAGTCGTCCGGTGAATCTTTCAGCGACAAACTTTGGCATCAACAGACTGGCGGCGACGTAGAGCGCGATGGGATTCATGCCGATCCATACGAATGGCGTCGTCCACGCACGCCAGCGAAGTATTTCCACAACCCAGTAAAACAGCGCGAGCAACAGCGCGCTCCAGCCTGCGGTCACGAGGACGTAGCTCGAAGTCCATAGCTTTTTCACCACCGGAAAATCCCAGCTCCACGCCCAGCCGGAAAGCAGCAGCATAGTCCCCGCAATGGCGAGCCACGCAGCCTTGCGCTCCGATGAAACCGGGCCCATCAACCAGCGGCCCGCAAGCACACCAAACAGCGCGGTAGCGATGGCAGGCAGGCTGCTCAGAATTCCCTCGGGGTCGTGGCTCCCATCGTAGCGACGGCCCGCGAGAAAGTTTGCATCCATCCAGTTTGCGAGGTTGTGCCGCTCGGCGAAATCACCTGCTCCGAAACCGGGCACTGGCACGAACTTCATCAGCGCCCAATAGCTCACAAGGATAGCGATCGTCGCGACGATCAGCCCGCGTGTTTTGAAAAACATCACAAGTATTCCCGCGCCAAGCGATGCGATCGCGATGCGTTGCAGCACACCCATCCAGCGCACCTTGTCGAATCCGTTGGCCAGCCCGCCATTCACAAAGATGCCGAGCAGAAACAAAACTGCGCATCGCCCGAGCAGTCGCAATACCGCACGACGATGACCCACACGTGCGACAGCGCGCGGCAGCGAAAAAGTGAGCGACACACCGGCTATAAAAACAAAGAGCGGGAAGATGATGTCTTCAAAGTGAAGCCCCTCCCACTTCACGTGCTCAAAGTGCGCGGCAAACTGCGAGACAAAGTCGGTGCCGTGCGGCTTTGCGCCGAATGCAACTGCAAGCAGGCGGAAAACTTCGCCAAGGCCGAGGATGCACGCCATGTCGAATCCCCTCAGGGCATCAAGCGAAACGAGGCGTTCGGGACGTGAAGGTTCGGACATGGCGCGGGAAAGTGCTCACCCTCTCGCACAAAGTCGAAGCGACTTTTTCGGAATGTGACCGCCTCACTTCCGCCAGAGCCAGCGGAGCGCATCGGGGAAAATGCTGCCGCCCCGGATGCTGCTGTGTCCGTAGCCTTCCACGTAGTCGAACTTCACATCGTATTTCTTGAAAACCAGCGCAGCGTTCATCTGCTGATTGCCGAG
>JBEIQV010000114.1:0-9708 GCA_040376335.1 Verrucomicrobiia bacterium
CGTGGAAAACGGGACGCGCATCATCGAAAACCACTGCCCTTTTCTCGACGTGCTCCACGCCTACCCGCTCGTGGCCAAATTGGAAGCCGACCTTTTCACCCGACTGCTCGGCGTTCCCTTTCGCCGCAGCGAGACAAACGCCGCCGGCCTCTACCGCGCCGAATTTTCCCCTCTATGACCCCTCCGAATTTCCCTCGAAAAAGAAATTGCCAAACGGAGATCGCTCCCTAATGTCCGCCGCCCCATGCCAAGAGCCATTGCACGTCGCAAGACGAAGAAATCAGCATCGAAGCGGTTTAAAATAACCGCCACAGGCAAGATCCTGCGCCGCAAGCCAGGTCTGCGCCACCTCGCATCGAGCAAAAGCTCGAAGCGGAAGCGTCGCCTGGGCAAGGTCGGCCAAGTCCACGAGACAATGGTCGATCGTATCAAAGAGTGCATGCCGTTCGCGTAAGCGAAACGGAAGCACAAGTCCGGAGCGCCTGCTCTCTCTTTAAGTTAGAGAGCAACTCGGCAGGCGAGGCGCGCCGGACATTCACCACAAGAAACAGCCCGCCGAAAGAAACCAAAAAACACAATGCCAAGAGCAACCAACGCCCCCGCATCACGTGAGCGCCGCAAGAACATGGTCGACAAGGCCAGAGGCTTCCGCGGTCGCCGCAGTAAACTCTTCCGCTACGCGAAGAACGCCGTCATGAAAGCCCAATACTGGGCCTACCGCGATCGCAAGACGCGCAAACGCATGTTCGGCAAACTCTGGAACCAACGCATCAACGCCGCCGCCCGTGCGAACGGCCTCACCTACAGCCGCTTCATGGAAGGGCTCAAGGACGCAGGCATCGCGCTTGACCGCAAAGTGCTCGCCGACCTCGCCGTCAATGACGAGCAGGCCTTCATCGCACTCGTCGGCAAAGCCAAGGCCGTCCTCGCCAAAAAACCGGGAGTGACGCTGCAAGCCGCGTAAGCAAGCCAGACCAAACCAATCTCACAAACCGCGAACGTCGGAAACGGCGTTCGCGGTTTTGCTTTGTCGCCGACTTACTGCTTGTGAAAAGGTGCGAGCCACACGTGAGCGGCGTGCATTTGATACACGAGCGCTCCGATGAGGCCGAAATACATCAGGGCCATTTTCATCCGCTGTGCGGGGGTGATTTCGTAAAAGCGCACTTCCTCTTCCGTGCGTTTGCGGAAAAGAGACATCAAGCGCGGGAGCGACAGGAGCAGTAGTAGGACGATGATGAAGTTTGGCCGCATGAACGCCAGCCACACCATGATCGCAAAACCCACCAGCCACATCCACGGTGAGAGCGCCTGTGCGATATGCCCGCCGTCGAGCTGGCCGACGGGGATGAGGTTGAAAAGATTCAGCCAATACGCACTCCACGCCAGCGCTACGAGGATGGGGATGTTGTAGTATAGCCCCGCCGCGTGGCACACCGCTGCGCCCGCCGAGCCCCACAGCGGCCCGCCGATGCCGATCTCCGCTTCTTCGTAGGCGTTTTTCATCCTGCCTTTCAGCGCGATGAATGCGCCCATGAATGGGATGAACATCGGCGCACTCACTGGCACGCCGAACTTCCGCGCCGCCATGACGTGCCCCATTTCATGCACAAAAATCAGCAGCACAAAACCGGCGGCAAATTTCCACCCCCACATCATCGCGTAAACACCGATGCTGATCAGCATCGTCCCGCCCGTTTTTAAAATGAACGGGAAAAACTTGAGAATCGGAGCGGCGAATTTCAGCAAAAGCACTCCGATGAATGCCAGTGGGCCCAGCGCCTTTTTCCATCCGCCTTCCGTTTTCGGCTCCTGCTCTTGAAAGGGCGTCCCCGGGCCTCGCTGCACATTGGGAGGAATGCGAAAAATAATCTGCGGGCGCTGCGGTGGCTGCGGGTCGTTGGAGTCTTGCACGGATGACATCCTATCCTCCATGCGCCGCTCCTTCGCAAGAACGACCTTCTTCACGGCTTTCGCCGCGGCACCTTCTGCCGGGGACACCACACACTGCTTTGCGTCTATGCGCGAGACTCCATGGTATTAAAAACCAAAGCCGCACAGCGCGGGCCGTGCGGCTTGGTGAGTTTTTTGCGATATATTTTGCGAAGGACGGATGACGGGGCGAATTGCGGCGCGCCAGCGCCCCCACCAATCACCAATCACCAGTCACCAATCACAGCCGTCCCCTACGGCGCAGTCGCGTTCACCGGGGCGCTCTCCGCGCTGTAGCCGTGGTCGTTGTGGGCGGCGACGGTGATTTGCGCGCCCGTAAGCGTCGTTCGGTCGGTGCGGATGGCGGCTTCCTTGTTTTGCAAAAGGCCGATGGCGACCTCGTGTTGTAGCGCCCCGTCTGCGGCATCCTCGGCGAGGGCCACGAGCGGGTCGTAGGTGAGTGGTATTGGATTTTGAGCCATGTTTTTAGTGTTGTTTAGTATTGTTGTTTTACCCCCGGTTCTCCACCTCCGGGAGCGGCATTTTGCAAAGAGGCGGCACAAGCGTGACGCTGGAGGAAAGTGTTGAAAATGAATGGATTGTCCGTGTTAAAGCGCCCCGCTGCACGCTGCACGGACCCGCTGCACATTGTGAACCGCCCCGCTGCACGCTGCACGGACCCGCTGCACATTGTGAACCCACCCGCTGCACGCCGCACCGATCCACTTCATAACGTGAAGCGCCCCGCTGCACGCTGCATTGAGGCACTGGATCATCGCATTTCGGGTAAAATTTTCCGCACCGATCCACCCCGCAACGCCGCTTGGTTTTCACCACCAAGGCACCAAGCACACAAAGAGGAGGGAGGCCTTCATGCAGCGGAACCTTCATGCCCTTCATGCTCTTCATGGTAAAAATCCCCGCGCCCAATCCCGCCCGCTGACGCCGTTTGCTTTCACCATGAAGGCCACGAAGAGCATGAAGAGGGCGGCTGGCAAAAATCCCCGCGCCGCGATGCGCCCATTCATGCCTTCCCGCCTTCCTCAGAAAACCCCAGTGCGCCCTTCGTGCCTTTGTGCCTTTGTGCGAGACAAAATCCCCCGCGCCATCACGCAAAGCGCGACCGAGCACAGCGCAGCGGGGCAAAACCAATCTCGATGAGGGCGAGTGCATGGTGTCGTGGGTGGAAGTAAGTAGGCGGATTTCACAAAACACCGCTCCTTATGGTCAAGCGGTAATTTTTTTCCGCGCCCGCCAACAACCCCGCCAGCGCCCTGATATACGACTGCAACCAGCCCCGGTAGGATTTTTCCGTCGCCAGCGACAGTGCTTGCGGCGGCAGCCATCAGAGAGACGGGATAGGACTTCGGCTTCTTTCATGGCAAAACCGCCCCCGCCATCCCTCCCACTATGCGACAGAAAGAACTTTTCTTTCCGCTAACAAAAATCTCGCCCCTAAAACCCCGCCTGCTATATGACAACTCCATCGCAACCGATGACTCCTACCCGGCCCATTTCCAGAAGCCCCCGCAAACTTCCACCCTCCCCGCTATGCGACTACGGATGTTTTTCCAGTCGTATAATAACAAGTTAGGCATACTCGCACCACCGTGAAACAGAAGCTTGATCCACGATGTGTCATCCAGCAGAACGCAAAGCGCGTTGTTGAGCTTCACGACCGCATACACGAGACGTTCAAACGCCGCGACACCAGTCCAGAGGCGCGTGAGGAGTGGTCGCGTGCGTGCGACGAGTTTCACCAGCAGTATGACACTTTAGCTTTCCCGGGTGGCTACGAGGCTGGCCTGCGGAAGATTGAGGCCGGAGACGCTGATGCTATCGAGGACGCTTTGGCATTTCTGGAGGTCAGGCCCTATTTCTTCCGTTCACAGTATATGAGGACCAAGCTCACCCGCTTGCTGAAGCACGCGCAGTTGTCGGCTCGCCACGCTGAGAGACTTCAGAGAGCTTTGGAGTCGGACACAAAGCACAAGAGAGTGAAGAAGACGTATGCCTAACAATGCGCTGCAGCGAACCCGGCATGGCGCCGTAGTTTGCAATCCGTGCGTCCCGCGGGCCGGGTCGCTGAGCTTGAGTCGTTCGGCGACTCCTCGCGTCTCCTCAAATGAATGCTTATGGCAACGAACAGCAACAAGCGGCGATGGCGCGGCATAGCTATCGCCGTTGGACTTGTCTTGCTCGTCCTCTCATTTCCCTACTTCATCTTACTGTTTTCGGAGTTCGCCTCTCACCGAAAGCATTCCGAGTTTATTCGCCAAGCCCGCGATGAGCGCCTCATCCCCGCAGCGACATGGGTGCAGGCGTTCAGAACTCAGCGTGGCAGACTCCCAACTGATGACGAGATGCGCGCCTACTTCACGGAACGCTTTAACAGTCACGCCCAAATCATTCATGAGCGTCCCTATTGGCTCGATCGATGGGGCGTGCAGGGGACGGACTTCATCATCGCCACCTCAGTCCCGGAATGGAATCTCTTCTACTGCTCATGGGACCAACGGACTCTTGAGTATTGGTCAGAATAACTCCAATGACCCGGAATCGCCGAACCATGCGCTGCAGCGCCGCTCCATGCTTGACGGGCGGGGCGGTTCCCTTCCTAGGTTGCGGGATGATGAAAACAATCTGGTTTGCGGTTTTGATGATGTTGTCCGGCGTGGCGGTGGCTGTGGAGCGTCCGCTGCTGCCCGAGCGCGTGGTGGTGCTGACTTTCGATGACTCGGTGGCGAGCCACGCGACGTTTGTGGGGCCTTTGCTGAAGAAGCTGGGGTTTGGCGCGACGTTTTTCATCACCGAGGGTTTCGAGTTTAAAACGGACAAGGTGCATTACATGACGTGGGAGCAGATCAAGGGGCTGAATGATGCGGGGTTTGAAATCGGCAACCACACGCGCAATCACACCGGCGCAGGCGGGCAGCCGTCGGATCAGTTTTCCGCCGATGTGGAATATATTGAAAAGAAATGTGAGGAATTCGGCATCCCGCGCCCGATCAGCTTCTGCTATCCCGGCTATCAAACCAGCCAGGTCGCGCTGAAAGTGCTCGCGGATCGCGGTTACAAATACGCCCGTGCCGGTGGAGCGAGGGCTTTCGTCTTGGGTCAGGACAACCCGCTCACTCTACCGCAGGCTTTCGACGGCAAACCCGGCTCGACGCTGGAGCAATTCAAGGCCGCCGTGGCGAAGGCGAAGCAGGGGGAGATCGCGGTGATGACTTTCCACGGCGTGCCGGACATCAAGCATCCGTGGGTGAATACGACGCCCGAGATGTTCGAGAGTTACATGAATTATCTCAAGGAGCAGGGTTGCGCGGTGCTGAGTCTGCGTGACCTTGAGAAATACGCCGTGCCTGCGAAATAGCAGGCGGGCGGTGCGTCTTTAGAAAAAGACGAAGGGCGCTTAGAGCTTCGAGTGGCTGCCGTCGCAGAGTGCGCCGTTCTTGCTGTGTTTGCAGGCGCAGAAATAAACGGGGCCGTCTTTCTCGGCCTTGTAGGCGACGGGCGTAAAGTCGCTGCCTTTGTGCGAGCCGTCGCAGAATGGCTGGTTCTTGCTCTGCCCGCAGGAGCACCAGTAGTAGGTTTTGCCGGCTTCGACGTTCACGGGCATCGGGGCTTTTTGGACAATGATGGGATCGCTCATAATGGTTCGTAGAATTTTGCAACGCCATCCTCACCCGCCTCGCGCGGAGTGAAAGAACAAAAGTCTCCTTCGGAAAAAACCACCACTACGCCCGACTAGCGTGCGTGCCTCGTGCGGGCGGCGTCGGTTGTTTTCATCTGCCGCTGCCCGCGATCTTCACGGACGTCGCGCGACTGCTTGAAGTTTGGGTCGAGCTTGCGCGCTTTGACGGCGGTCTCTTTTTGATTCACGCCGAGTTTGTGAGTGAGGGTTTTCGGTTTTGCTTTCATGGGCATCACCATAGCCGCAATCACGGTAGAGTCTGCCCGCTGTTTGTTGAATGCGACACCTTCCTTGCCGTCGTGCCCGCCGAACACTTCGCCCACGTGCACACCGCACAAACGAAGGGCGGCATTCGGCAAGCGGCGTGGAGCGGTTTTTGGCGAGCAGGAGCAGTATCCGCAGTATATGAAAACCTCACTCGTCCTCCTCGCCATTCTCCTCGCTCTCGCAAACGGCTCTTCATTTGCCAGCGAGAAGAAACCCGCCGTCAATAAAGAGCAGACCTGTGAGAAGGGACTGCCGCCCGGCAAGTATTCCGAAAAATCTCTCTACCGACTCGATGCGGCATGGACCACCGACGCGGGAAAAGAAATGAAGCTGAGCGCGCTCCAAGGCCGCCCGCAGGTGATGGCGCTCTTTTTCTCCAACTGTCAGCACTCCTGCCAGTTCATCGTTGCGGATATGAAAGGCGTCGAAAAGGCGCTGCCGAAAAGTGTGCGCAGCGGCGTGGACTTTGCGCTCGTGAGCATTGACCCCGCGCGCGACAGCGAAGAGGCACTGCGCGCTTTCCGTGCAAAACACGAACTGAATCCAAAGCACTGGCGCCTGTTGCGCGGAAGTCCCGAAGCCGTGCGTGAACTCGCGGAGAAGACAGGCTTCAACTACTACCCCGGCTCGACGACGCAATTCGCCCACTCACTGCTCATCTTCGTGCTGAATGATTCGGGCGAGATTGTCTTCAAGCAAGCCGGCATCGGCAACGACCGAAAGGAACTCGTCAAAACACTCACGCGGCTCGTTTCAAAAAAGTAGGCGAGCTATGTCTGAGGCGGCGAAGCTATTTGGTTTGCCGCCGTGCGTGCGGTCGCCATTCTATGCGCTATGAACGGTTTCTTTTTCCAAACTCGCTCCATCCTCATCGCCTGCGTGTCGGCTATGGCTCTTGTGTTCGGGGGCGGTTGCGCGGGGCTTGGGCAGCGGGAAAAGGCGGGGTCGTTTGCGAGTGTGCAGCCGGTGCTGGAGACGAACTGTGTGCATTGCCACGGCAAGAATCGTCTCGCAAATATGCCCGCTTTCACGGACACGCGGGCGCTTGGAAAACTCATCGGCAAGTCGAACTGGATCGTGCCCGGACATTCCGAGCAGAGCCGATTTTTTCAAGTCGTCATGCTCACCGATGAACAAGCCGGCGCGATGCCGCCGACGGGTCACGCGATTTTTCCCTCGGAAGTGGCGACGTTGCGTGCATGGATTGCCGCCGGTGCTCCGCTGCCGGAAGGCGCTCCTTTGGTGCTGACGCCGCGCGGGCCGGGGCAGCGCTCGCGCTAAAAAGGCGAAGTGCCGCGTTAGTGCTTTGCCGGTTGTGCGCCTTCGGCGGGCTTGGCTACGTCGTGATGAGCAGCGTCTTTGTGTGCTGCATCGTGATGCGCGCTGTCGTGATGATTGCCGGTCTTGTGCTGGTAGTGCTCGGGCAATTTCGAGGCGGGATGTTGCTCGCAGGCATTAAAGCTCAGTGCAAAAGCGACGGCGGCGATCAGCGAAAGGATTTTCATCGGGCGCGGAAATTAGCGCGGGCGGCGCGGTTGCCAAGCGTTTCGTTACGGTCCGCGAAAGCTGCATCGCGCGGTGGGGGTTTCGTGAACGACGATCTCGGCAAGGCCGGGCAGTTGCGGTGAAAGTTTCGCCCAGAACCAAACGCACATGTTTTCGATGGTCGGATTTTCGAGTCCCGGGATTTCGTTGAGGTAGGAATGGTCGAGCACGACGAGCAGTGGCTTCATAGCGCGGGAAATATCCGCGTGATCGTAAAACCAGCCGGTCTTTGCATCGGCCTCTCCCTCGACGCTGATCTCCAGCTTGAAGCTGTGCCCGTGCATCCGGCGGCACTTGTGGCCCTCGGGCGCGGAGGGCAAAGTTTGTGCGGCCTCAAATTGAAAATCCTTGGTAAGTCGGAATCGCATCCGCGCATTTGAGCGACGGACGGGCCGTTGGGCACGGAGAAAATCCAAATCTGTCGAAAACCTTTTCCAAAACCCGCATTTCAGTTTTTGCTCTACGTCATGTCCAGCAACCGCATTGACCAAACATTCGCACGTCTCCGCGCCGAAAAGCGCGCGGGCTTCATCGCTTACATCTGCGGCGGCGATCCTTCGCTCGACGCCACGCGCGAACTCGTCTGCTCCTTCGCAAATGCGGGCGTGGACCTCGTGGAAATCGGTGTCCCATTTTCCGACCCGCTCGCCGATGGCGTGGTGAATCAACTGGCCAGCTCCCGCGCACTCGCCGCAGGAGCCTGCGTGCGTGGCGTCTTCCAGTGCATCCGCGAAATCCGCACGCGCACGCAAATCCCCATCGTGCTCTACACCTACATGAACCCCGTCTATCGCTACGGCTTCGATACTTTCCTCGCCGATGCCGAGGCGGCGGGCGCTGACGGCGTGCTTTTTCTCGACCTCCCGCCGGATGAAGATTCCGCTAACCCCGAACTGCAAATGCACGGCGGGCTGAAACGCATCCGCCTCATCGCGCCGACCACGCCCGAGCCGCGCATCGCCCTGCTCACGCGCGACGCCGGCGGTTTCATCTACTACGTCAGCCGCACGGGTGTTACCGGCGAGCGCAGCGACGTCGCGAGCGACATGTCCGCGCAAGTCGCAGTGATCAAGAAATACACAGCGCTCCCCGTCGCCGTCGGCTTCGGAGTCGGCACGCCGGAGCAAGTCCGCACCATCGCAAAATGCGCGGACGCCGTGGTCGTCGGCTCCGCCATCGTGAAACGCATCGCCGAATACGGCAGCGACCCGAAGCTCGTGGAGAAAGTCACCGCCTTCGTTGCGCCGCTCACTGCCGCATTGCGCGACTAGCGATCACACTCGCCCATCACGAAGTCGAGGGAGCCGAGGATGCTGACTACGTCGCTCATCATGTGGCCGGGCAGGATTTTTGGCAGGATGCTCAGATTGATAAACGAGGGGCTGCGGATTTTCAGGCGATACGGGGTGCCGCCGCCTTTGCTGTAAATGTAGAAGCCGAGTTCGCCCTTTGGATTTTCAGCGCCGAAATAGACTTCGCCAGCGGGGGCTTTCACGCCCTCGGTGTGGAGGATGAAATGGTGGATCAACTCCTCCATTTTGGTGAGCACGGTGGTTTTTGGCGGCGGATAATTTTTCGGATCGTCCACAAACCATGAGCCGCCGGGAAGCGTGTCGCAGACCTGGCGGATGATGCGGATACTTTGTTTGATCTCCTCCATGCGGACGAGGTAGCGGTCGTAGCTGTCGCCGACGCTGCCGAGCGGCACGTCGAAGTCATACTGCTCGTAGCCGAGGTAGGGCTGCTTTTTACGAATGTCGTGATCCACGCCGCTGCCACGGAGATTCGGGCCGCTGAGTCCGTAGGCGATGGCGTCTTCTTTCGAGATGGTGCCGATGTCCTTCGTGCGATCCACGAAGATGCGGTTGCGGGTGAGGAGCTTGTCGGTTTCGTCCACGACGGGGAGACATTCGTCACAAAATTTACGCACCGCAGAAATGAAGCCGTCGGGCAAATCGCGCACCATTCCGCCGATGCGCGTCCAGCTCGTGGTGAAGCGCGCGCCGGTCATTTGCTCCATCAAGTTGTAGATGATTTCGCGCTGCTGGAACGTGTAGAGGAAAACGGTCATCGCGCCGGTATCCATCGCGAAGCAACCGATGCCGAGCAGGTGCGCGGAGACGCGGGCGAGTTCGCAGCCGAGCACGCGCATGGCCTGGCCGCGCGGCGGGAGTTCCCAGCCGAGGAGTTTTTCCACTGCCATCGCGTAGGCGACGTTGTTGGCGACGGGGGCCAGATAATCGAGCCGGTCCGTGTAGGGCACGAAC
>JBEIQV010000195.1:0-6375 GCA_040376335.1 Verrucomicrobiia bacterium
AAATTAGTGGTGGTGGTGAGGTTTGGGAAGCCGAGGTTGGTCGGCCACACTGGAATGCTGGCGGTGCTGAAGTCGATGGTGTTGGTGGATGAGAAGGCGTCGGTGCGCGTGCCGACGATGGGCGCGGTGAGGGTTTTGTTGGCGTAGTAGTCGCCCTTGAGACCCTGGGTGATCGTGGGTGTGGCGTAAACGGTGATGGGAGCGGAGGTGGTGAAGCCGAGGCTGTTATCGGTGGCTTTTGCGGTGATGGTGTGGGTGCCGCTCGTAGAGGTCCAAGTGAACGGGAAATTGGGTGAGGTGGTGGATTCGCCCAGTTTGGTGACGCCGGAGAAGTATTCGACTTTGAGGATCGAACCATCGGGATCAGAGGCTGTGGAGGTAAAGGTTACTGTGGCGGGGACGGTGTATGGGGAGTTGGTGGCGGGCGCGGTGATGGAGACCGTGGGGAGTTGGTTGATACCATTTGGGAAACCAGCAGTGAGTCCATCGGCGAACCAATTAGTTGGTTCGTCGCCATAGGCGGCGGAGACGGCGCGCTGGAGTGACGGGCCTGTGCCGTCGGCAATGAGCGGCCATGGAGAGAGGTTGTTGTAGCGGACGGTGTCAATGATGTCGTAGGGGATGACTGTCTGGCCGAGATTGTTGAGCACGGGTGTGTCGGGCATTTCGAGGGAAATGCGTTCGCCATTATCCTGCATAGCTCCGGTGAATGGGCCGAAGATCTGGACGTTGATTGGGACGCTATATTTCGTGCGGAAAGTCGCGGGATCGATTCCGACGACGAGGGTATAGCCATTGGCCGGTATGCTCTGGCCGATGGCGAAGGTGTAGCCGAGGCCTCCGATTTTCCATGTGTTGGTGGGGTTCGCGGGGTCGTAGAGCGGGACGGTGGCGTTGCTGATGTTACGGATTTCCACGAACTCATCGTAGCCGGTGTAGGGGTGATACATGATCTCGTTGATCACGAGCGGGCCGACTTTCGGTGCGCTATTTTGTGCGCCAAAGGTGTTATTGAACTGGCGTGGAAAATATTCATCGCCTGCGCTGTTGACGATGCGTCCGAAGGAAACATTTTGCTCAGCTCCCGAGAATGCAAAGCCGTGGCTGTAGCCGGTGAGATTTCCAGCGGCGTCGCCGGAGAAAAGATACACGTCATCGCCTGCGGAATTGAGAGCGAAGCTGTTGCCAGCGCCCGGCGCAGGGTTGAAATTCGTTTCATCAAACACAGCGTAGCCACCCGCAGGAATGATCGTATTCGTCGGGATTTGGAATTTCTTCGGAATGTTTGGATCGTCGGTGAGCCACCAGTATTCCACGTTCACGCTGGCGTTGGTTGGGTTGAAAAGTTCGATGGTGTCCCTGAGCGGCAATGTGGAATTCGTGAGCACTTCGTTGATGACAACGCTGGTGCTTACCGCCGGATCATTCGCGCCGGGCGAACCGAAAATGTTGGTGCTGCCCCGCCAGTTCACGCCGTTGTCGGAGTTATAAACGGAAACTTTTGGAACTGCGGTGAACCCATTGCCATCTGCCGTGACCGGCCACGGCAGCGCGTCGTCGTAGTTGATTGAAAAGATATTTCCGCCTGTAGGAGCGGCGAGGGTGATTGTCTCGCCGTTGTTGTCGAGTTTGCCCGTGTAGATGCCGTTCACCGTCACTCCGGGATAGCGCGCATGAAAATTGGACTGCCCCACGGTGGCGTCCCTCGCCAGAACGAAAAAACCTCCCGGCGCGAGCATCGTGCCGATGGGAAACGTGTAAGCGATGCCGTCGGTGAATGTGCAGCCGCCGAGATCGAGCGCACCGGTTCCGATATTCTTGAGTTCAAGAAATTCAAATTCATCCCCGGACACTGCGCCCGAGGCCGGAGGGTTGTAGTTGATTTCCGTGACGACGAGTTTGGTGAAGTCCTGAGGCGTATAGAATGTGGCCTCGTTGATAGCACTCCACGTGCCGGCGTTTCTGGCGCGGGTGCGGATGGTGCGCGAATTGAGGATGCTGATCGGGCCGGAGTAAAGGAAGGCAGTTGGAGAGACGGTATCAACGCCCGTGGTGGTGTTGTAAGAACGGGGATCGGAGCCGTCGGTGGTGTAGTAAATGGAACCTGCCGGCGCGGTGAGCGTCACCACAAAGCCCGCAGCCACCGAGCCGCCGTGCTGGTTCATCACCACCGGCTCGACCGGCCACCAGTTAGCATGCGCACGGAGTTGGTTCAGCAAGACCGCAGTGCGACCTGGGAAGAATGTGTTCTTCAAATAATTCCACTCATTCACCCACTCCTGATCGCGATCCCACGGCAACGGAGAAACGCTGGAGCCCGGCTGCCATCGTGCAGTTTCGGCGATGACGGCTGTGAAAATTTCCGTCATGCGCGCGTCGTAAAGCGCCCCGGCTTTTACGGGCGTGAGCATACCGTCGTGAAAGAGGTGCTTGTAGGCGCGGTCGCGGAAGAGCACCCGGAAATCCTCGTAGTTCATCAACGTGTAAAAAATCCCGTCGGGCACATTCTGGTCCGTGCAGTCAGCATTCAGCGCCTGCAGCGCGATGTCGGAGTCCTGTTGAAAAAATTTCCACCCGCCCCGATCCGGCAACTTCGGTCCAGCTGCGCCCCAGTTGTGCTGTGCGGACCAGTCCCAATCATTACCCGCATAAAAGCTCAGCACCATATAGTCGGCGAGGTTGGTGACATCAATCCACCGCTTCGCTTCGTTGTAATTGCCGAGGCTGTTTTTCACGGAGGCCCAAGTCGCAGACCACGTATCGCCGCGGCCGTGGTCGCTCCCAGTTGTTGCTCCACCAGTGTAGTGGTAATCTTCAGAGCCGCCCGGATAGTAGCTCGCCATGTAGTCATCATCGGCGTGTTCCTGAATGTGGTAGATGCCATGATAGGAGCCATTGAGATAAAGATGCACCTGCCGCCCGTGCTTCCCAGGTTGGCCCATGAGGATCTGCAATTCCTCGATCCAAAGATTGCGCCCGATCTGCGCGTCGCCGCTGCGTGTGATGGACGGAGAACCGTAGGGCACCGGCGGATTCTCGGCGGTGCCGAGCCAGTAAAACGTGTCGTGCGAATGACTGCGCAGCCGCAATTCCTTGAACTCAACCGCTGCCCCGGGCGCGAGCGAGCCGACATCATATACTGGATACTCCAACTTCGACGGTCCGTATTGCGTGCGGAATTTCGCCGCCATGCTCAGCTTCGGCGAGCCGAGGCTGGTGGTGCCCGTGGCGTTGACTCCGCAATTGATTTGAAACCCAGCTTCCGCGCCGGTCGGGTTGAAAAGCTCCACCGATGCTTCAGCCTCCGATGTCGAAAGTCCCGAAGGCAAAATCACCGACACCGAAGGCAGTGCCAGCAGCGCATCGTCGAGCAAAGGCCCGTAGGTCGCGTTGCCCGTGATAGACGCCACCAAATTCGATTGCCCGACTACGCCGTTGCTCGAAGGAGTGCCCGTTCCGTTGATGAAAAGATACGTCTGAGTCACGACCGGCGCGTAGGCGGCCTGCGAGTTCACAGCAATGGCGCGCACGATGCGTGTGCCGCGCGTCGGACCGTTGGTGTCCGGAGAAATCGTAATTGGCCCGCTATAGACAGTGCCTGTGGTCGCTGTCGGCTTCGAGCCGTCGAGCGTGTAGCGGATCGTTGAACCGGGGGCCGCCGTAAGCGTGAGGGGAAAGGCAATCGCAAAAAAACCATGCTGCTGGCTGAAAGCGACCGCGTTTTCCCCAATCGTCGCGAGTGCGGAATTTACCGCGCCTGGCGTCGGCGTGACGAGGTAGCCGGTCTGCGTTCCTGCGGCATTCCAGCCATAGGTCACGTTTGGAAGGGACGCCGTGGGGTTGAGTTCGCTCGCGATGGTGACGCCGTCTGGTTTCACGAGCATCACGCGTTCGCCGCTGCTGAGGGAGAAATTGGTGTGCAACAACGAAGAACCCGCCGGTGGTGTTTCGCGTCCGTCGCAAAAGACGGTGAGGTATCCGTTCGCCGCAATGACCCGCGATGGAAACTGCCACTTCCGCAAATTGTTCGAATCATCGGTGAGATACCAACCCGCCAGATCCACCGGCTGCGACATCGGATTGTAAATTTCGAGCCAGTCCTGCGGCTGGAGCGATTCGTCGCTCAGACCGGTCGTATTGCCGGAGAGCAGCTCATTGATGCGAAGCTGCGGATCGATGACGGGCAGCACGATCACTGTTTCCACTGTGAGCCCCGCGAGATCTGTCGCGTGCAAACGCACCGACACGCTTCCCGTCCCGACCGGGATCGTCTGTGCGATGCGCAGTTCGCCGCCCGACACGGTAAAGAGTGCGTTGTTGGTGCTTCCGGTGCCCGACACTAGCGCGAATGTGTGCTTGTCGAAGCTGTTTGGATCCGTTGCTTGGAGATTGCCTGCGAGCGCTCCCGGCTGGCTCAGTAAAGATACCGTGGTCGCATCGAGCGTCACCGCCGTCGGTGCCTGTGGCGCGGCAACGGTCACGGTGAGCGCTTTTTCGATGAAGCGATTCGCGTCCGCAGTGTCCACCGCACGCACGCGGATCGAGTAGGTCGTGCCCGGTGCTACCGCAGAAAAATTGAACGGCTGCGGCAAAAGTTGCCCGCCTGCGATGGTGAACTTCGCATTGTCCGACGAGCCATCGCCCGTGACGAACGACAGCGTGTGCGAAACCGGCGCTGACTTCCGATCAATGACCTGCAGCGTTCCAATCGCCGTCGTCTGTATCGCAAAAAACTGCGATGGAGAAAGCACCACATCATCCGGCGTAGGCGGGATGAAAATCCTTTCGAGCGTGAGCGCCTGCCAGATCGGATTGCGGTCACCACCCTCATTTGCTCCGAAAAGATTTCCCATCTGCACCGTCACCGTGCTCGTCGGCGCGATGAACTCGTAGCTGAAAAGAGTGGCGCGATTTTGCGAATACGTTTGCCCCGGCGACGCGCCCAGCGAGGTGAATTCATCCACCGCATTCTGCCCGTTCACGCGGATGTCCCATTTCCGATCCTCGAAGCCATTGGCCGAAACCAGCACTTGCAACTTGTAGCGCTCGCCCGCCGTCACCGCGAGCTGCGCGCTGAGCGTGTCGGGCGAAGATGCCCAGCGGATGTCGTGTAGGACTTCCTCAAGTTCATTCGCATCCGTCGACGAACCAAAATTGGGCCTGTTCTGCCACGGCGTCACATTGTTCGGCCCGTAAAGAACCGCGCCGGGGATTGCCTGCGTGTCCGGCAGAAAAGTCACCCCACTGACAGTGCGCGCCGGATCGTTTGCAGAGAAATTAATCGCGTAGATAAACTCGCCCGTGAGATCCAAATCCTGCGGCCCTGTGATCTGCGTGACCGAGCCAAGGCTGGCCGTGGTATTTGCAGCAGCAGGCACGGCGGCAAAAACGAACGCCATACAAAGAGTAGAAAGAACACGAAAAATAAGCTGGTGGAGAAATGGCATACAGGTGCCGATAATGCGGACAACACAGGTGGCACGGTCGGTCACTTTCGTCCAGCGTTGAACATAAGCCGCCGGATTCGACTCGCCAGTGTGGTGGAGATGTGATTTTTCCGGACAACTATGTCTGGCAGCCTTCCTCATCACGCAGAAAACCCCGAGCAAAAGCGCATCGGTATCTTCATTTCCGTCCTTGCCGTGGTCATGGCAATCGTGTCCGCCCTCGCACACCAGCAGGCAAATCAGATGATCGTTAAAGAGGTAAAAGCATCCAACGCTTTTGCGTGGTATCAGGCAAAGCGCCAGCGCAGTTACGCAAACGAACTCGAACTCAAACGCATCGAAGTTGAACTCGCAGGGACGCCCACAGATGCGCAGCGCAAAATCATCGAGGAACATAAGAGCAAACTCGCTGCGAAGAACGCCGAGTATGAAACTGACAATAAAGAAATCCTAGTGATAGCCGAGTCCGACCGAAAAGCTGCAGAGGCCGCGAGTCACAAGCATCATTGGTTTGAACTCTCCGAAATCTGCCTACACATCGCCGTGGTGCTTTGCTCTCTCGTGTTGCTCACGGAGCAGAAAGTATTTTTCCGTTTCGGTCTGAGTGTCACAATGGTCGGTATAGGTCTTGCAGCCTACGCATACTTTGGAAGCCACTCACACACCGTTGAAAATGATGTGCAACCCGCTGGGAGCACGCAGCACTCGGCCCCTTCCACTCGTTAATCGGAGAACGTGAAGAAGGCGGTGGCGGTGGCTTCGGTTTCGGTGGCGAGCTGGGCGAGGGGGATGTTGCGGAGGGTGGCGATTCGTTCGGCGATGTTGCGGACGTGGGCGGGTTCGCAGACTTTGCCGCGATGGGGCTCGGGGGCGAGGTAGGGGCAGTCGGTTTCGAGCATGAATTTCCCGGCGGGGACGGTGGCGGCGC
>JBEIQV010000320.1:0-3599 GCA_040376335.1 Verrucomicrobiia bacterium
AGCGTAGTAATGAGGTGGAGCTTTTGTCCGTCAAATGCCGAGGCGTGAAACACCGAGCTTCCCCATAGGCCTTGTCCACGCGAGTCGTAATCATAGCCTCGCGTGTAGAAGATTTTTCCATCATTGCGCAGGCCGATCAATTCGCCGGGAGAACCCACGGGTTCGGAGACTGTCACAACGCCTGCGGAAGTGTAATCCAGCACGTGCAGCGCATGGCGGTTTACAAAAGCATCGTTTTCTTCAACTGGCGGCTCATCGTTTTTCGTTTCGATTTTGTCTTCGAGCGCGATCAGCGGGATGGCCCGGTAATACGGGTAATATGATACGCCGTTCACAAAACGCGTAATGAAGACTTTGCCGTTGGATGCCACTGGAGCACTGAATTGTCCCCAGCCCTTTGGCTTGATTGTCTCGCGTCCGACGTAGGCGGGCGCTTTCGCCGCTGTGACATCGAACTGGTCAAAATTCCTCACAGTATTCGTCGGGTAATACCAAGGCATGAATGCGCGGTCGGCGACCATCAACGTGCTCGCTGTGCGACCGAGCGTGGCGACATCATTCATTGCATAGATTGGGTAGCTCCAGCCCTCGTTACCGCCGCTCACGAGCACCAGTGTTCCGTCTTGCGGCCAGACGATGCTCGTTGCTCCGTAGCTCGCGATGTTGATCCGATCTGTGCGCACGGTTCCTACGTTAATGATGCGGGGCAGGGAGTTGAGGTCGAAAATGCGGAGCGTTGCGCTTGGCGGAGCGAAGGTTTCGACATTTGGGGGAGTGATTTCCTGCTGAATGATGTAGAGGTAGCCGTTTCGCACATCCGAGGCGATCATCCTATCCCTTCCGAGTTCAAAAGAGCTGAGAGTATCGTCCGGCGAATTATCCTTGGAGACTGAGATTACAGAGCCTGCCTCGCCGATGCCTCCTCCGATTTGCACGAGATGGCTGCCGATGTGCCACACTCGATCCGTGCGCCAGGCGAGTTGCAGGTCATTGGTCACTACGGGCACATCGCGATCCGTGATGTCCGCCGTGAGTAGCGAGTCCTGCGAAAATGCGAGCACCGAGCCTTCGTGGACGGTCGCCCTGCGTGGCGCGAAGCCGTGCGGAATGCGACCGCGCAACGTGAGCGAGTCCGTGCCGAGATCTACGAGTTGAATACCACTAGGGTCAGCGGGGTTGATCGAGCCGCCCCACCATGACCACCAGCCTGCACTCACGGGGAGCATGATGAGCCCCGCCTCCGGCAGCACGGTGAACGCCTTCTCGTCCCACGTCGCCTCACTCCACGCCCCACGCTCAGTCACGGGCAACTGCGTGAGCAATGTCGGGTTTTTTGCATCGGCTACGTTGAAAAGTGAGACTGTCACCTTGCCATCGAGAAAGCCCACCGTCACAAGTCGGTCGCCCAGCGGCGCGAGATAAGTGCTGAAGCCAGGCACTTCTAGCTCACTTGCGATGATTGGCGCAGCGGGGTCGGAATTATCCACGATCCACAGCGGGTCAATGCGGAAGAAAGTCACCACATAAACACGGTCGCCGTCGAAGCGCGTGCCGTGCACCTGCTCGCCAAGTCCGAGTTCAAGATTGCCGAGCGCTTTCGGGCTGTCGGGACTACTCAGATCGAAATTATCCAACCGCGTATGACTGCGCCTCGTGCTGTTCCACCATCCTTGGCAAAATGAAATCGTGCTCAGTATGCCGCCTTCCTCGCGGAGCTTGAACTTGTCCTGCACGAAGCCCTCCAGTGCCACACGTCCGCGCAGCGTCACGGTGCCGTTGGGATCGCTGATGTCCACGAGAGACACCGTCGAGCGAGTGTCGCTGATATCCCAACGGTAGGAATTTTCTGCCACCATAAAAAAGCGGCTGCTCGCCTGCACTGCACCGAAGTAAGTGTAGCCGTCTCCTTCCGGCGTCCTGAGCGTCACCGTATTACGGACGACCGGGTTTGCGGGATCGCTGAGATCGAAGCCGGTGATTTGAATTTTCGTGCGGTAATACCAGGCATTGGTCGCATTGTCCGGCACGCTGGATGCCACGTAGAGCGCTGTGCCGACGAGGCGACTTTCCAATATCTGACCTGAAAGGGGAAGATTGGCGACCAGCGCAGGCGTTCCCGCTTTCGTATCGCAAATGAGCACCGAGCTTTCAGCCCCCGCAGGCTGATTCACATCCCAGCCGAGCACATATGGTCTATTGGCGAGCAGTGCGACATGTCCATCCGCCAGCTCGTAAAGAGCCTCACCTGAAGCAGGCAGCGACAGCGTCCCAAGCAGTGCGGGCTTTGCCGGTTCTGCCACGTCGAGCACCTGCAGGCCGCGATACTGGTTGTAGAGATAAAGGCGGTCGCCGCTCAGTTTCCAAATATCACTTTCGACGACCGAGCGCGGCGCGGCATCACCGTCGGAAGCCTTCGCTACGCTCGTAACTGCACCGCTATCGAGCGCCAGACCGCCGCCAGAAAGACTAGTAGTCGTGCCGAGCGAGATATTCTGCGAAGGCGCACCCTCCGGCGGTAGGAAATCACTGATTCCTGTGAGGAAATTGGAGGGCACTTGCCCCGGTCGCGTGCCTAGAACACGCAGCATCCGCCGTGGGATCGGCTTCTTGATTCTGAAAACGATACGATCCCCTATAGCCTTCGCCTTGCTTACTGCGAGTGTCTCCCAAGGTTGGCCGCGCCTCGCCACCCTATGTTGCAAAGTCACGCTTTCAAACCCCGCCGGCACCTTCACTCGGACTACGCGGGATTTCGCCGAGACGATTTCAGGTGCTGTAACTAACGCATGGGTCGCAGCGCTTAAAAAAAACAAAGCCGCGAGAAGCGTGATGGCGATACGGAAATTCATAGACGGGATTTAATGTTGAAACTACGCACTGGTGATACGCATCACAAGGGGGAAAATTAGCCGCAGCCAGTGACATTCTTAAGACAGATGGACAGTATTATCGGGATTCAGTGGAATTACAGGAAGCTGCGGCAAAACGATTTTTACGTTTTGTCTTCACCTTGCTCTTGGTGGTTTCATCTGCATCGTCGCGGCTAAGACTTCCCTCCGCGGCGGCTTTGTGTTTTCTCCACGCGCCGTCTTTTTCCAAAACATGAAAAACATCATCCTCGCCTCGCTCGTCACGCTTCCGCTTTTTGCCGGTGAGCCTTTTCCCAAGGAAGCCGATTGGCTCAAGGACGTGAAGGTGGCGGAGGGATTTGAGGCGACGCTTTTCTCCGCGCCGCCGCAGTCGAACTACCCGGTCTTCATCGCTGCTTCGGCGGATGGCGCGCTCTTTGTGAGCAGCGACGGCAACGGCTCGCTCGACCGCAAGCCGAATCGCGGACGCATCCTGCGTTTGCGCGACACCGATGGCGACGGACGCGCGGACGAGGTGAAGGATTTTGTGAAGGATGTGGATTCGCCGCGCGGTCTCTTGGTGGATGGCAATACGGTCTATTGCGTGCATCCGCCGCATCTCAGCGCGTTCATTGACAAGGACGGCGACGGCATCAGCGACGAGCAGAAGGTGCTGGTGAAAAATATCGCGTTCGCTTTCAAGGATCGCCCCGCCGACCACACGACGAACGGCATGGAGATGGGCATTGA
>JBEIQV010000328.1:0-3410 GCA_040376335.1 Verrucomicrobiia bacterium
ACCCCGCGATTGTGCTCGAAATCATGCACCGCACACCGGGCAACCTGCGCGCTTTTGTGCAACTCATCATCCGCTACATCGGCACCGGCAAAAGCGCCGATGTGCGCTTCGGCAGCACCGATAAAGTGGATCTCGTCGAGGTGGAGCGTAAAAAAATTGATTACTCCTACAAGGACACGTCGGGCTATCACTTCATGGATCCCGAAACTTTCGAGACGATCAGTTTCGACGAATCATTCGTCGGCGGCGTGCGCGACTATCTCACCGAGAACCAGCGCGTGGAAGTTCTCTATGTCGAAGGCAAGGCCGCGAGCCTCGAATTGCCGAGCACCGTCATCCTCACCGTGACCGAGTCGCCTGAAGGCGTGCGTGGCGACAGCGCGAACAACGTGCAGAAAGCCGCCGTGCTCGAAACCGGCAAGGGCATCCAAGTCCCGTTGTTCATCAAGGAAGGCGAGAAAATCAAAGTGAACACAGAGGACGGTAGCTACCTCGGTAGAGCGTAGTCACCGGCGGGAGTGTTGCTGGCGGATCAGATACTTTCCCCGAGGAAAGTGTGGATCCCACATTCGCTTTTATCGAAGCCGGTCCAGCGGCCAGCGCGTTCATTTTCGCCGCCATTCGTGACTTTCGTGCAGGGCCAGCAGCCGATGCTGCGGTAGCCGCGATCATGGAGTGCGTTGTAGGGGATGCCATTGGCTTTGATGTATTCCCATACCGCTTCGCGCGACCAGGTCGCCATCGGGTTTGCCTTCAAAATGTAGAGATCGCGCAGCACGTCGAAATGATACAGCTCGACGATCTGCGTGCGTTCGCGGGTGTCGCTCTGCTGGCGGCGCAACCCGGTGATCCACACGGCGAGCGTGCTGAGTTTTTTTTGCAGCGGCACCACCTTGCGCAATGTGCAGCACACATCGGGTGCTTTTTTCCAAAGTTCCTGGCCATACTCCGCCGCCTGCTCCTCGACGGTCTGCGCGGGCTGCATGGCTTCGATTTCGATGCCCCAGTGTTTCTCAAGCCGCGACTTCAACTCGTAGGTTTCTGGAAAGAGCAAATTCGTATCGAGCGTGAAAATCGGGAACCGGAAGCCGGCTTTGATCGCGTGATCAATCATCACCAGACCTGCTCCCTGAAAACTCGTCCCGACCGCCGCGCGAGTGCCGAACTTGTTCCAAATCCAGCCGAGCACATCGGTGAGCGACGCGGATTCAAACTCCGCCGCCAACCGCTTCACCTCATCGGGCGAGATTTCTGAAAGCTGCAATGACATGAAAAATGGGCGGCACGTATCGGGCGAAAAACCCGCGAGTGCAAGAGCAAGTGCCCGTAACTGCTACTGACTACCCCCGCTCCTCCCGGCAGGAGCGGCGTTCTCGTCCTTTAGCCATTTGAGTTGCACGAGCACATCCATGAAATTCGTCCTCTTGTTGTCGGGCCAGATGAAGGCGGCGCTTTTGATCCACTCCTCCCACTTGGCCGTGTCGCCCTGCTCTCGTGCGAATGCGGCGTGAGCGTATTGGTAGGCAGGCGTGACGGAGGGGAATGGGATTTTCTCCAGCCAGTCCTTGGCGTGGACGAGATCCTTTTCGAGCAGGTAGCAGATCACGATTCGGAAGATGAGCAGCTCGGGCATTCCGTCGTCATTCGTAAATCTTGGATAGTCGGTGCGGTAGTTATCGTGGAGCGACTGCCACAATCTGCGCGCCTCCGCGTAGTTGCCTTGGAGAAATGGGATTTCGCAGAGGTTGAAGCGCGCGGGAAAGAACTTCGGATCAAGCTTCAGCGCCTGCTGGCAATACTTCAGCCCTTCCTCAAACTGCCGCATCTCAATCGCCACTGCACCGCGCACATTCAGCGTGAGCGGCGTGGGGGGTAGAAAGGTGTCCGCCTTGTCCGCAAGCGCGAGCGCGGCTTTGTAGTCATGCACCTGAAAGCTCCGCATCGCCTCGACGACGAGCATCTGGTATTCCTTCGTGTAGCCCGGCCCTTGCTTGGGCGCGGGCTTGGCGGTTTTTTCCTGCGCAATGAGAGGCAGGGTAAAGAGACTGAGGACGGTAAAGAGGAGGCGCATGGCGGATATTTCACCCAGAGCAGCCACAACGGCAAGCCCCCGTTCGACATTCGGCGTTTGTCATTTCAAAAGCGACGGCTAGAGTGCGCATTCGATTTTCTCGGATGCAAATAATGAAACGCACACTTTTAGTTCTCAGTCTGTGCGTGCTGGCGGGTGGGTTCGCAATTCCCACTCCGGCCAGTGCGCAGTTGTTCGGCGGTCGCTCGTCCTCCATCGCGACCGACGCCGCCGCGTGGGTCATCGCTGACACCACCACCGGCTTCGTGCTCGATTCCTCGAATTCATCGCGGAGCCTGCAAGTCGGCAGCATCACCAAAATCGCCACGGCCATGGTGCTGCTCGATTGGGCATCGGCGAAAGGCGAGGATCTCAATCAACTCGCCAACGTGCCCGACACCATCGCCGTGCTCAGCAGCCCGAACAGCATCGGCCTGCAAGTCGGCGACCGCATTTCCCTGCGCGAAGCACTCTACGCCGCACTCATGCAGAGCGACAACCAGGCCGCTGAAACCATCGCCGTCCACGTCGGGCGCAAACTCGGCGGCGGCAACAGCGACCGCGAGGCCAGCGACTTTTTCACCGCGCAGATGAACGCCCTCGCCCGCAAACTGAACATGCGCAACACGCGCTTCCTCAACGCGCACGGCCTCGACGACCTCGAAAGCAAAACGCCCTACTCCACTGCGGGCGATGTCGCCTTGCTCACCAACTACGCTCTCGGTCACAGCGGCTTCACTTTCTACACCTCGCAAAAAGAACGCCGCATCACCTGGCAGGGCGCGGGCGATACAACCGGCTACATGCTCCGCAACACCAACGAACTGCTCGGCACCGGCAGCATTGACGGCGTGAAAACCGGCACCACACGCAAGGCCGGTGCGTGCGTCGTCATCTCCGCCGCGCAGCGCCCCGAGAGCAAGCAAGTCGGCGAACAATTTGAAATCACACCGCGCCGACTCACCGTCGTCGTGCTCGGCTCCGCCACGCGCTTCGACACGGCGAAAATGCTCCTCAATCGCGGCTGGACGCTGCTGGATCAATGGAGCGCCGCGGGCCGCCCGATGCGTGGCTGGAAACCTTCAAGCCGATGAGCGCCGAAAAAACCATCGGCGTCCTCACCAGCGGCGGCGACTGCCCCGGGCTCAACGCCGTCCTGCGCGGCGTCGTCTGCGCATCGAACAACCTCGGCTGGCGCGTCATCGGTTTTCAAGACGGCTACGAAGGCCTGCTCGAAGACAACCTCCACATGGAGCTCACGCTCCAAAACACCGAGGGCATCATGCAGCGCGGCGGCACCATGCTCGGCACCACAAATCGCGGCCACTTCGTCAGCAAG
>JBEIQV010000160.1:0-7559 GCA_040376335.1 Verrucomicrobiia bacterium
GTGTCGCACGCAAACATGAGTTTCGATTTCAAAGTGAAGCGCTTTCTCCGAGGAGTGAGCAATCCGCCCGCACTCTGGAACGCTGCATGGATGAGCGCGCTCGAACCTGGCGACATCGCGGAGCTTACTGGAGCGCCGTGCGACCCAGAGGAAATTTTCAGCGAGAGCATCGCCGCATGGGACGCGTGCAAGCAGCCCGACATCGTGGACCGCTCGTTGCAATGGTGGACACAACTTTACTTGCAAGACGGCATCCTCGCCAAAGTGGATCGCGCCTCGATGCTCTGCTCGCTCGAAGCACGCAGCCCGTTTCTGGACATCGAAGTGGTGGACCTCGCCCGTCGCATACCGCACCAGCTCAAACTCCGTAACGGCGAGACAAAATGGATCCTCAAGCAAGCACTGCGCGGCGTGATTCCAGATGCGATCGTAGACCGTCCGAAAAAAGGTTTCGGAATGCCCATCGGCCGCTGGCTCCGCGAAGGCCGATTCGATTTTGATCTCGGAAAAACACCCGCTGCACTCAATCGGGATTTCATTTCCAAAAAACTCACCGCTCACCGTGCGGGAAAAAGCGACGAGCGTCTTTTTTTGTGGAGTGAATGGGTGCTCGCGGAGTGGGCAAATCAGCAATCCTCAATCAGCAATCCGCAATGAGAGTCCTCACGCTTTGCTACGAATATCCCCCCATCGGCGGCGGCGGCGGACGTGTCGCTCAGACGATTGCCCGTGCGCTCGTTCAGCGTGGTCACGAGGTCCGGGTGCAGACTGCTGCGCTTGGATGGAAAAGCTCGGAGGAGAATGACGAAGGCGTTCGTGTATTCCGCAAAGCAAGCGGGCGTGCAAAAGCCGACACCTGCCGAGTCCACGAGATGGGCCTTTATTGTGCGACCAGCTTTTTCCCCACGTTGCGATGCATTCACAGTTGGAAGCCCGATGTTATCCACGCACACTTCGCGATGCCGACTGGCTTCCTCGCGTGGGCCGTGCATGGGTTTACTCGCGTGCCCTATGTCCTTACGGCTCATCTCGGCGATGTGCCCGGCGGAGTGCCGGAGCAAACAGATACGCTATTTTCGCTCGTTGCGCCGATTGCACGGCGCGTGTGGGCTTCTGCGGCTGCTTGCACCGCAGTCAGCACGTTTGTGAAGGAGCTTGCCGAGCGGGCTTATGAACGACCGGTTGAGCGTATCTTGAACGGAATTGATCTCAGCGATGCTCCGCCGCAACGCACGTTCTCGCAATCATCGCGCCGATTGCTTTTCGTCGGGCGTCTTAGCGTGCAGAAAAACCCCGTCTTTCTCATCGAAGCACTCGCAAAACTGCCGCGTCGCGACTGGCATCTCACCATTGTCGGCGACGGACCGCTTCTCCCGGCTGTTCGTGAAAGCATCCAGACGCACGGACTTGTCGCCAACGTAACACTCGCCGGCTGGCTCGCAGCTCCCGCAGTTCAGCAAGCGCTTTCTGCCAGCGATATTCTTCTCATGCCATCGCTCAGCGAAGGTCTCCCAGTCGCTGCAATCGAAGCATTGAAATACGGACTCGCTATCGTCGCGAGCGACATCCCGGGAATGCGGGACGTTTTGGAAAGCGGAGTGAACGGCTACACATTTCCGCTCGGTGATAGCGCAGTGTTTGCGCAACGATTGAACAGTCTTTTGTCATCAGAGCAGAAGCTCGTGGCCATGCAGCGGGCAAGTCGGGAAAAGGCGCGCGCATTTGATCTCACTGCAATCACCGATGCCTACGAACGCACTCTGCATGTCGCTGCGACGAGCAGGCGCGGCGAGGGCGTCCCGCGCTGAAACCGTGTTCGCTCTTGTCGCGGCGCACCTTTCAAATTACCCATTTTGCGACAGCTCCCCGTGACCCGCCTACATGACCGCATACGATAAAACCATCTCTTCGCTACGCACTCAGCCCCGCAAATGGCTGGTAACGGGTTGCGCCGGTTTCATCGGATCGCATCTTGTGCAGACGCTGCTCGCACTCGGGCAGAAAGTGATTGGGCTGGATAATTTCACCACCGGCTCGCAGCGGAATCTCGATGATTGTCTCGATCAAGTAGGTCGCGAGGCGTGGCAGAATTTTTCGCTCCTGCTCGGCGATGTGAATGATCTGGTGACGTGCCGCGCTGCATGCACCGGAGTGGATGCGGTTCTGCACGAGGCGGGTTTTGTTTCCGTGCCGAAGAGCGTGGAGGACCCGCTATTTTGCCACGAGACGAACGTGACCGGGACGCTCAACATGCTCCTTGCCGCACGCGATGCAGGCGTGAGCCGCTTTGTCTATGCGAGCAGCAGCGCGGTGTATGGCGATGAGGCCACGATGCCGCAACGCGAGGATCGCATCGGCCAGCCGCTCTCGCCCTACGGCGCGAGCAAGCTCATGGATGAACTCTATGCTTCTGTTTTTTCACGGCAGTTCGGACTGCACACGGTGGGGCTGCGTTACTTTAATGTTTTCGGTCCCCGTCAAAATCCGCGCGGTGGCTATGCGGCGGTGATTCCTGCATGGATATCTGCTCTCGTTGGCGGTGGCGAATGTGCGGTGCACGGCGACGGGCAGCAGACGCGCGATTTTTGCCATGTCGCGAATGTCGTGCAGGCAAATCTCCTCGCTGCGACCACCGACAATCCCGCTGCGGCGGGCGCTGTTTATAATGTCGCGCTTGGCGGCAGCACGAATCTCAATGACCTGCACGCGATGATCGCCGCCAAGATCGCGGAATCGAATCCTATGGCGAAACCACATCCGCCGCGCCACGGCCCGGTGCGCGCGGGTGACATCGTTCACTCTTCGGCGGATATTTCAAAAATCCAGCACGACCTCGGTTTCTCACCGACTGTGAGTGTGGACGACGGTCTCGCGGAGACGGTTCGCTGGTATGCAACCCAAGGGTAGCACACTCGACGAGCGGCATTTTTCCATTTAGCCTCCGCATCATGTCTGACCTTTGGCACGGCCTTAAACCTTCCGCAAAAGCGCAACTCGCACAGCGCGATTATTCGCAGCAATCGCCCGCGCAACGTCTCGCCACGAGCGGCGTCGAGGCTGGTGAACTCATGGCGAAGCGCGACGAACTCGATGACGTGTGGATTCCCGGTGTCGAAATTTTCCATCGCCGGATCTACCCGCAAAGCCACCGTGGTTTTTTTGGAGAGTTTGCGCGGATGGAAGACGGACATCTCGCAGAAATCAGCATGTGGCCACGTCAATGGGCGACGGCGCGGATGTTCGCTGGCACGGCGAAAGGGTTTCACATTCACCCGCCACATATTCCGGAGGGGACGACGGCAGAGGCGTGGTTCAGGCGTTTGTTTGTGGAGGAACCGAAAAATTATTCTCTGCGCCCCTATCACCGCGAGCAGTGGGATGTGATGTTTTTTGTGCAGGGAAATGTGGAGATGATTCTCGTGGATGAGCGCGCGGGGCTGCCGCGACGTGTGATGCGATTCATCATTCGTGGCGACGATCAGCGCGGTCCGAACAACGCAGGAGTCGTCATTCCGGCAGGCGTCGCACATGCGCTGCGCTCGGAGGGTTCGCACGACACGATCATGGTCTATGGCACCACGACGATGTTTAATCCCGCCTTCGAGGGACGCATTGCTGCTGACTTGGAAAGCGCGCCTCTACCCGCCGACTGGCAGGCATACATCGAAGCCCGCTAAAAGCACGGGACTTTACTCCCTAGCGAATAAACCTCCGTCGCACTTGCGGCGTGAGGCGATACCGTCCACCCTCCGCGCCCCAAATGCCGCTTAATACTACCCAACTCGATTCTGCAAAACGATGGATCGCCACCCTTGATGAGCAGACGCGCGAACGCGGCCAGAACTTTTTCCGCGCAGGTCGCATATTCGATCTGGAGCCGTATCAGCGCGGCATCGGCTGGCGCGCCCGGATCAGCGGGGACACGGGGATGTATAATACGAAGGTGCGCTATGCTGGCTACGAGTGGGAGAGCGAGTGCTACTGCCCTGTGCGGCGGAATTGCAAGCACGGTGCGGCGCTGATGTTTGCGGTGCTGGGCCAGCCCAACGATGAGCCCGTGGATACAAAGGCGCGTGCCAGGCAGTTCGTCGCAAATATCCAGAACGAGCGGGCACCTTTCACAAAAGAACTCAGCGACCGGCTCGCGCGAAAACTGGTTCACGCAGAGCGCGATTTTGCGGAGCAAATGGATGTGCTTTACCAGCACCATCGGCGTCTGGCCACCGTGCCGCGCTATCTGCTCACGCAACTTGCAGCGGCGCGCCCGCGTGCCGGGGAAGACGCGTGGCAAAACGTCACCGTGTGGCCCGGCGATCCCGCAGCGCCGTGGGAAATGTGGCTCTACCTCGCCGCGTGGATGCGTCGTGAAAATTTACCGCTTCCAGTTTTCATGCGTCCGCTCACCGACTGGACGGAAGTGGATGCGCTCATCGGCCCTTGGGAGCGCGCGCAGCGCATCGAGCGCTGGCAGGACTGGCTCGACAAAACTTCGCGGCAAACAGCAGCCGCGGCGGAAAAGAAAAACGAACTGCGCGTGCGACTCACCCCCGAGAGCGCTCATCTCGAATGGCGCAAGGAAGGCATCGGCGAATTCAAGCCCGTGCCCGAGGCATCCTACCGGCAGTTTGTGAACGAAGGTTTCGCCGGGCGCGCTCCGTTCGATAGCGGTTCGCTGCCCGTCTGGCTCGCATTCAACACCGGCTACGGCAGCGAACCCGTCTGCCCCAATACTTCGCCCGACGGCATCCGCATTCTCAACACACTGCTGCGTCGCGACGAGACGCTCACCCGCGTGGTCGGCACCGAAGGCAAACCCATCGTGCGCAGCGAGGAGACGCTGGCGTGGCGTGTGGAAAATGACGACAGCACGCGCGCGGACTATCGCATTGCGCTCGTTCGTTCCGACGGCTCCATGCCGCCGCCCGCGCTCATCGTGCTCGATGGATCGCCTTCGCTCTACATCACCAGCGACACGATTTTTCACGGCCCACCACTCGGCGGGCTGGAGCCTTCCGAGCAAATCGAGATTCCTGCCGAAGCCCTCGAAACGGCACCCGGCGTCGCTTTGCTGGAGCGCATCGGAGTGCCCGCGCCGCCGCGAGTCGCGAGCCGCGTCCGCAGCATCAAGCTGCGTCCTGTTTTTCACTGCGAACTCGTAAAGAACGGCTGGAATGATGGCGAAAATCTGCACGTCCGTGTCTTTGCGGAAAGCGACTCCGTCTCCCGCGATGAACACTACACACGCGATGGATGGCAGCCCATCGGCGATAGCAGCGCAACGAAAGCGCCTGGCCAGATTTTGCGCGCCAATCGCAACGACCTCGCTGCAGTGCCGGACCTGATCGCCGCACTGAAACTTAAGTGGCAGCCTTACGGCGAAAACCTCTGGCACAAGCCCGCCGGCAAACAATTTCCCCAGCAATTCTCCGAGTGGCTCGCAGCTCTTCCGCCGGAAGCCACTGTGCAGCTCGATCCGATGCTCGCCAGCCTTCGCAGCGCGCCCGTGAAGGCGACCGTGAAGCTCGAGGTCGAGGGTGGCGACATTGACTGGTTCGACATCAAGATCGCGCTCGACGTGGCCGACACCACGCTCACCAAAGCTGAAATCAAAGCACTGCTCGATGCACGCGGTGGTTTTGTGCGCCTTGGCGCGAAAGGATGGAAGCGTCTCGCGTTTGAACTCAGCCCGGAGGACGAAGCCCAACTCGCTGACCTCGGACTTAGCGCGCGCGATTTTTCAGCGCAGCCTCAGCGACTTCACGCTCTCCAGCTCGCAGGCAAAGCCGCTGCAAAAAAATTGCTCGGCGAAGAACACGCCCGCGCCATCGAGCGCAGGGCCGAGGAAATCCGCACGCGCGTCACGCCATCACTTCCTACAGGAATTCTTGCCGAGCTGCGTCCGTATCAAATCGAAGGCTACCACTTTCTTGCCTATCTCAGCGCGAATCGTTTCGGCGGCATCCTCGCCGACGACATGGGTCTCGGAAAAACACTGCAAACGCTCTCGTGGATGCTTTGGGTGCGAAGCGAAGCAAATGCTGCTCGCGGAAAAGACGCGCACCCTTTCCTCGTCGTCTGCCCGAAAAGCGTCGTGGACAACTGGCGCTCCGAATCCGCGCGTTTTGCGCCGGAATTGCGCGTCGTCGTTCTGCCGCGCGGCTCGGAGGCTGATGATCTCGCGAATGCCCGCAAAGGGGCCGATTTGGTCGTCGCGAACTACGCGCAACTTCGCATCCTCGAAGCCGAGTTGACCGCAGTTCCGTGGAGCGGCGTCATCCTCGACGAAGCGCAGGCGATTAAAAACCCCGACAGCGCGACCGCGCGTGCGGCGTGGGCTTTAAAGACAACGCACCGCCTCGCGCTAAGCGGCACGCCGATTGAAAACCGGCTGCTCGATTTGTGGAGCATCATGCAATTCGCCATGCCCGGCGTGCTGGGCAATCGCAGCGCGTTTGGAAAAACCTTCGACCAGCGAAACGACCCGCTCGCACGCCGCCGCCTTTCCGCGCGCGTCCGGCCATTCGTATTGCGCCGCACGAAAGGCGAAGTCGCCAAGGATTTGCCCGACCGCATCGAGGAAGACTTGCTGTGTGAACTCGATGGCGCTCAGGCCACGCTCTATCGCGCCGAACTCAAACGCGCACGCGCCGCCCTCCTTGGCATCCAGTCAAAGGCGCAGCTCGATCAATCGCGCTTCAACATCCTCGCCTCGCTCCTGCGCCTCCGCCAAATCTGCTGCCACCCCGCACTCATCGGCGCTTCGAAACGAAAAGCCGCCAAGGATGCGAAACCGACGGTGGATGAAAACGCCATACCCGAAAGCGCAAAACTCTCCGCGTTGATTGACGTTCTGGAGCCGCTCATCGCCGAAGGACACAAGGTTCTCGTCTTCTCACAGTTCGTCGAAATGCTCCAGCTCATCCGCGCCGAACTCGTAGCACGCGAGTGGAAGCACTTCATGCTCACCGGCGAGACGGAAGAACGCGGCCCGCTCGTCGCCGACTTCCAATCCAGCGAAGGCTCCGCAGTGTTTTTGATTTCCCTGCGCGCCGGCGGCTTCGGCCTGAACCTCACCGCCGCCAGCTACGTCGTCCTCTACGATCCATGGTGGAATCCCGCCGTGGAAAACCAGGCCATTGACCGCACGCACCGCATCGGCCAGGTGAACAAAGTCATCGCCTACCGCCTGCTCGTAAAAGACACCATCGAGGAAAAAATCCGCTCTTTGCAAAAACAAAAGAGCAACCTCGCAGCCGACATCCTCGGCGAAGAAGCATTCGCCCGCACCCTCACTATCGAAGACTTCCAGTTCCTCTTCAGTGAGTAGGCGTGACGATTTTATAGTAGGCGGATCGAGCCTCTTGCGTGATTGGCGCGGATTTCTACACTGCGCTCCCTTATGACTGCCACTGCATCGGAAAAACATGAATTCCAAGCCGAGATCGCGCAGCTGCTCGATCTCGTTGTTCACTCACTTTACACAGACAAGGAGATCTTCGTTCGCGAGCTGATCAGCAACGCGGCGGATGCATCCGAGAAGCTCCGGTTCCTCAAGACGA
>JBEIQV010000284.1:0-4214 GCA_040376335.1 Verrucomicrobiia bacterium
GCTCCCATGAAAAGATTCAGAGGCCACTCGGGAGCTACGTGCAGCGTGGTCTTAAATTGGTAGCCGCCGAGGGTTCGGTCGTAATTGAGAAGAGCGAGGATGCTGAGCGCGAGTTGCGCCCATGACGAAAGCAGCGCGGATTTTCGCGCGGGCGCGCCGAGCATCACAACGATGGCGTTGAGGATGGGCAGCAGGACGATTAAATTCAGAGCACTCATTTAGTCCTTCGAGGTAAATTGAATGATGAGGCCAACCACGGCAACGACCACGAGGCCGATGAGTGCGATGTTGAGCCAGTTGGTTCCAGAAGACATATCAGCGGAAAATCAGGAAGTAGATGAGGCCCACGACACCGAGGCCGAAAATGAAGGCGTAGCCCTGGAGATTGCCGAATTGCAGCAGTCGCAGTGTGGCACCTGCGCTCCATGCAGCGTAACCGAGAGCGCGACCGATGCCGCTGATGATGGCATCCACTCCGGCGGCGATGTAAGCGAGCACATCCTGCGTGCCCGCGACAATGGCTCCGTAGATCTCATCGCAGTAAAACTTGTTGCGGAAGAGCGGCAGCGAGAGCGGCTCACGGTCCTTGCCGTTGTAAATCGTGTAGCCTGCGAAGGTGCCGACAGCGAATGCGCCGGTGGCGAGCGTGGCGACGATCCAGTTGATGCCGTGCTCGTGGGCGAAGAACCAATGCGTGGTGCCGTAGGCGGCGATCACACTGAGCACTGCGAGGATGATGAGCGGGGTCGTCATGCGTGCCGGGCAATCGTGTCCGTGATGCGCGGCCTCTGTGCGTGGTTTTCCGAGGAAGGCGACGACGAAAAGGCGCGTCATGTAGAACGCTGTGAGCACCGCGACGAAAAGTCCGAGCACGAAGAGCACTTTGCTGTGATCGTATGCAGCGGCAAGAATGGCGTCCTTGCTCCAAAAGCCCGAGAGCAGCGGAAATCCGGTGAGTGCCGCAGTGCCGATGGCGAATGTGAGCGCGGTCTTCGGCATATGTTTGCGCAAGCCGCCCATTTTCCAAATGTCCTGCTCATGGTGCAGCGCATGGATGACTGCGCCCGCGCCGAGGAAGAGCAGAGCTTTGAAAAATGCGTGCGTGAAAAGATGGAACATCGCCGCGCCGCCGTGCGGGTCGGGCGCGAGGCCGATGGCCATGACCATGTAGCCGAGTTGCGAGAGAGTGCTGTAGGCGAGGATGCGCTTGATGTCGTCCTGCTGCGTGGCCATGAGCGCGGCGAGCAGCGCGGTGATTCCGCCGACCCACGAAATCACTTCCGCTGCGCATGGCGACAGCCCGATGAGAAATGCGACGCGCGCGAGCATGAACACACCCGCTGCAACCATCGTGGCCGCGTGGATAAGCGCGCTAACAGGCGTGGGGCCTTCCATCGCGTCGGGCAACCACGTGTGAAGCGGAAACTGCGCGCTTTTTCCAAGCGTGCCGCAGAAAATGCACAGCAGAGCAACGGAGAGAAACCAAGGATTCGCGGTCAGCGTGGCGACGGCGTTTTTCTCGGCGAGACCAGCAAATGTCACCGTGCCGACCGTGCTCCAAAGCATCAGGATTCCGAGCATAAAACCGAAGTCGCCTATGCGGTTCATGAGGAAAGCCTTGTTCGCCGCTTTCCCCGCCGCATCGCGCGTGAACCAATGGCCGATGAGCAGGTAGCTGCTCACGCCGACGAGCTCCCAGAAGATGAACATCATCGCAAAGTTGTCCGCGAGCACGATGCCGAGCATCGAGAACATGAAGAGCGAGAGATGGCCGAAGAAACGCGCCTTCGACTCGTCGTGCTCCATGTAAACCGTGCTGTAAAGATGCACAAGAAAGCCGATGCCCGTGACGACGAGCAGCATCACGCGTGAGAGATGATCAATCGAAACTCCGAGCGGAACTTCGAGACCCGGCATATTCAGCCACAACACGGAACTGTGGACTTCCGGCAGCGTCATCGCCACGACACTCGCCACAAGACCGAAGAAAGAGGACATCACCGAAATGACCGTGCTCGTTCCATGATCGCGACGCGTGGCGAAAAGGATGAGCGCCGCTGCGATGAGCGGATTCAGGAGGATGAACCATGGAATGAGCTTTGCGTTTTCCATCCTAGAATTTGAGTGAGTTGATGTCCTCAACGTGCGTCGTCTGCCGCGCACGATAGAGGGCAACAATGATGGCGAGGCCGACGGCTACTTCCGCAGCGGCGACGGTGATGATGAAAAAGACGAGCACCTGCGCGTTGAAATTCGGCAGGCCATCGGGACCGACATTGAAGCGGCTGAATGCGACGAGCGAGAGGTTCGCGGCGTTCAGCATCAACTCCAGACACATGAAAATCGTAATGATATTCCGCCGCAGCATCACGCCAGCGAAACCGATGGTGAACAGCAGTCCGCTGACGAGCAGGTAATGATTGAGAGTCAGGGTCATTGATTCAATTTGGAAACCAGGAAGCCATGAAGTTTAGGAAAGGAAGTCGTTAGTGCGATTTCGTGCATGGAATTCACGCCCGACACGTTTCACCGTGAGTGTTGGCGCGGCAAAATTTAGCAAGAGTCCGGTTTCGAGCTTACACGCCTTGAGATAGGAACGAACTGTGACGAAGTGAATATCCTCAAGAGCTGATATGGCTTTCAGTTCCAGAACCACTGTTCGCTCTACGAGAAAATCCAGACGATGCTCTCCAATGTGATGTTCGAGGTAATACAATCCCACCGACTTCTGCCGCTCGAATTGAATTTCACTCGCTGCAAATTCAACAGCCAGCGCCTCCTCATAAATCGCCTCCAAGAATCCCGGCCCAAGCTCACGATGCACACGAATCGCCGCAGCGATAATGCGGTCAGTCAACTCGGCGTTCGTAAGTGTGTTTCCTGGCTTCATGGCTTCCAAATTCATTTTAGTTCGCGTTTGGAAATTACGATGACGCCGATGGTGGCGACGAGGATGAGCACGCCGATGACTTGGAATGGCAGCGTGTGCGCCGAAAACAGTGTCTCGCCAACGTGCTGGAGGTCATTGAGCGACTCGCCGGGCGGGAGTTTCAGTTCGGGAAATGGTTTGTTTCCCATCGGGAATTTTCCAAGCACTCCGACAAGTTGCGCAGCAAAGCCGAGCGCCACAGCGGAGCCACCGACGAGTGCGACCTTGTTGAACTTCCGACGCTGCTCCGCGCCGAGATCGAGCAACATGATGATGAAAAGAAACAGCACCATCACCGCACCGGCATAGACGATGACTTGAATGGCGCCGATGAAGTAAGCATCCAGCCCCACATAAAGCGCAGCGAGGCAGAGGAAGCTGACGACGAGACTCAGCGCGCTCGCAACGGGATTGCGGTTCAGCACGACGCTCATGCCAAAGGCGAGCATCATAGCGGCGAAAAACCAGAAGAGGAGCGGGTTCATTTTTCTGGATTCCACTTATGAACGAGCCCTTTGAACACGCCACCCAGCTCGTAGAGTTTCTTTTTGTCGTGCACCATTTCTTCGCGGGTGACTCCGTTGATGGCGTAATCTTTCCGCAGGTAAATCGCCTGCTCTGGGCAGACTTCCTCGCACATGCCGCAGTAGATGCAGCGGATCATATCAATCTTGAATTCGGCGGGGCGCTTTTCGACTTTTGCGAAGCGGCTGTCAGCGGGGATTTCCTCGGGCGTGATGGTGATGGCGCGCGGCGGGCAGATGAATTCGCAGAGCTGGCAGGCGACGCAACGCTCGCGGTCGTGCTCGTCTTTCACGAGCGTGGGCGCACCACGGTAGTATTCCGGCAACTCGGCATCCCACTTTTCCTCGGGATACTGCATCGTGACCTTCGTTTCACCCTTCAGCATTTTTTTGAAATGCCCGAAGGTGATTTTGAGGCCGCTGATGATGCTCGGCAGGTAAGCTTTTTCCTTCAGCGTGAGTTCAGGGCGTTGGACGACGTATGCCATATTACTTGCTGGTGAACGCGAGGATCGCGGCGGTGAGGAAGATATTCACGAGGGCGATTTCGAAAAGATAGAGCCAGCCGATCTTCATGAGCTGGTCGAAGCGGAAGCGCGGGAGCGTCCAGCGGACCCAGATGAAGAAAACGAGAACGAGCGCAACTTTGCCGAAGAAGACGGTGATATTCGCGAGTCCCCATAGCCAGTTGGGCAGCATGGCGTAGAGTCCGCCGAAGATGTTTTGGAAAAATGCAGCGGCGTGTCCCTGGCCATCCGGGA
>JBEIQV010000351.1:0-3088 GCA_040376335.1 Verrucomicrobiia bacterium
CTCGCCTCTTTTACAGAAAATTACTTGCTCGGCCCAGGCTAAAGTCGAATCGATTTTGTTCGGTCAATTTACGTGAACAAGAAATCATCTGGGAGCACTTCGGTAATGATGAAAACTATGCGATAGCCACCGCACTATTGTTATGGGTCATTCGCGATACCCGTGGTCTATGAAACAGCCGATTGTTTTCAGTAAATGAACCCGGCGGTTCCCTAGTATCGCAGCACGCGGGCGAGGAAGTCGCGGCACTGCGGGGATTTTGGGGCTGTGAAGACTTGCTCGGCGGGGCCGCTTTCCACGATGCGGCCTTCGGCGAGCAGTGCTACGACATCGCCGACACGGCGGGCGAAACCCATCTCATGCGTGACGAGAACGAAATCGCGGCCTTCGCTTTTCAACTCCTCGATGACTTCGAGCACTTCCGCCGTCATTTCGGGATCGAGCGATGAAGTGGGTTCGTCGAAGAGCAGCACGCGCGGCTTCACGGCGATGGCTCTGGCGATGGCGACGCGCTGTTTTTGTCCGCCGGAAAGTTCCGCTGGTTTTTTGCCGGCGTGCTCGCCGAGTTGGAATCGCTTCAGCGTTTCGCTGGCGATGTCCCGTGCTTCGCCGGGCGTGTGGCCGTGAACTTTTTCGAGGGGTAGTGTGATATTTTCCAGCGCGGTGAGGTGCGGAAATAAATTGTATGATTGAAACACGACACCGAGCCGTCGCCGATGCGCGCGGAGGGTTTCTTCATTGGAAAAATCCACAACGGTTCCGTCGAGCGCGATGGTGCCGGAGTCCGGCGTCTCCAGCCCGGCGATGATGCGGAGCAGCGTGCTTTTTCCGCCGCCCGAGGGGCCGATGAAGACGATGGCGCGTGCGTCGCCGAAGTATGCGGTGATTCCGTCGAGCACGGTCTTTCCGTCGAAAGATTTGGTGAGCTGGTTAAGTTGCAGGCGCATTGTTGGCGGGTTGCTCGGGTGGACGCACGTAGATGGTCTCGGCAAAAAGTTCCAAGCCCAGTGCTTTCGCGATTCCGACGGAGCCTGTGTTGTCCGCGTGCGTGCGGTATTGCACGATCCGTTTGCGCGCCATCGCGCCACGGGCAGCGGCCATGGCTACGAGGCGGCCTAGTTTTTGCCCGCGAAAATCGGCATGCACTGCGACGCCTATGTGGGCGATGCGCCCCGGCCATGCGTCGTAACCCGCGACAGCGAGGAGTTGTTTGTTTAAAAAGACGCCCCACATCGGATGCGGGCCGAATTCGAGGCCGCAGTGCTCGTATTCTTTTTTTGAGAGAGAACTCGCGAGCTCCGCGAATGCCCGCGCGTCCATCGCCGCAAGGCCGCGCAGCATCATTCCTTGCGGTGCCTTAAAGTTCTTCCAGTCTTCAGGCGGCGAATCCGCGTAGAAAAGCAGGGCTGGGCCGATGACTTTTCCACACATTTCCGAGAGATACTTTTTCCAGAATCCTTTGGAGAAAATGGTCGTCAATTTCTTGTTCAGAATCTCATCGCGGATGTTCTCCAGTTTCCAGGGTGCGGCGGCGATGCGCACAAATTCCCCGCGCCTGAAGGCGAAGATGCCCGGTTGCAGCGAATTTCCCGAAAGTGTGATCCCCTGATGCGTCGCCCAGAGGTCGGCGCCGCTGATACCCAATTCCTGCGCCCACCAATCGAGGATCGTATCGAGCGATTTAGACCGTAGTTCTGACATTCCGCTGCCTCATGCCGCAAATGTCCGTGCGTGGCAACTGTCGCCGATGTGCTGCTTGGCAAAACTTCCTGTCTGTCTTTCTAAGAGGGAGGCTGCGCGGGGCGTCTCCACTTGCCGGGTGCTTTGCCTTGCCGAAATCGGCGGGGCCACTACTTTCCCGGCGCACGATGTCCGAACAACAAACTGTAGAAGCCGCCCGAGCCCGCATTCAGCGGCTCGTGGATGAAATTGCCGGCCTGAGCAAAAGCGAAATGCGCTCGGAGGAATACTACCAGCAATTCCTCACACGCGCCGTCACCGCCTGCGATGGCCGCGGCGGTGCGGTGTGGCTTGTCGGCCAGCGCACTGCGGAGGGCAAGAGTGAGTTTCAGCTCGCAGCCGCAGTGGATCTCGAGTCGTCGCTTTTTCAAAATGACGAGCAGCAGCGTGGAGTGATTCTGCGTTCGCTTGGAGAAGTCGTTCAGACCAAAAAGCCGCTCGTCCTTTCCGCCGACAATCAGACAGGCCCGCAGCCCGGCTCGCTTCAGGCGCAGCTTTCACAGATGGCCCCGCAGGCCAGCACACCCTCGCCAAACCGCACGCCGTTCCCGTTTGTTCACGTTCCGCTCTTTTTGAAAGAGCAGGTGCTTGGCGTCCTCCAAGTGTGGCTCCAGCCCTACGTCACTCGCGAAAACTACGTCGAGTTCGCCACGTTCCTCACACAGCTCGCGGCGCACGTCGAACAGTTCTTCCAATCGCGCCGGCTCGGCAATCTCGTCGTCGAAAACCAGCGGCTCCAGCAATTGCTGAAATTCATCAGCGACCTCACCGGCTCGCTCGACCCGCAGGAGGTCGCGCGCCTCGCCGCGAATTACGGACGCGACCTGCTTGGCTGCGAGCGATGCGCAGTCGCGCAGATTCGCGGGACTTCGTGGGAGACGCTTTCCATTTCCGGCCAGGAGGTCGTGGAGAAAAAAAGCTCCATGGTGAAATGCATGACGGCATTCATTGCAGCGCATACTCCCGGCCATACCATCACCGTCACAGCCGAGGGTGGCGCGACCGAGCAAAAAGCCTGGGTGCTGGCGCTCAGCAAAAAAGAACTGCTCGCTCTCGCGGAAAACGGCACGGCTGCCGACGAATCCCGCACGCTGGCACTGCGCCCAAATGGGCCGACCACCGAAGTGGACGCAGAATTTTTCGAGTCGAGCCAGGTCACTTCGACGCTTCTCGTTCAGCTCCTCGATACTGAAAAACAAATCGTCGGTGCATTGCTCGCAGAAAGCACGTCGGAGACTTTCTTCGAGCAGGCCGCTGGAGCGGTCGAGCTTCCATCAAGTCATCGCCTTGCCGAGTGGCTTGCCAGCAATACAGGCCGCGCCCTGCGTGGCGCACGCGATCACAAGGA
>JBEIQV010000168.1:0-7273 GCA_040376335.1 Verrucomicrobiia bacterium
CTCGCCTCTTTTACAGAAAATTACTTGCTCGGCCCAGCGACTCGAATGAGATCGAAGGGGTGGATTTTTCCGAAATGTCCGCAGAAGGCGGTGCGCATATCGCATCGGGACGCACGCGGCACCTTTTAGAAAAGGAAAAGAAGGTCCAACAAATCAATACGCGCCTGACATGGTGGCACCAGCAACTCCAGCAACGCCGCGCCGCGCTTGCCGGGGCGGATGAAGCAACCCTGCGCGCATTCAACGCAGACGCCGCCGCATACAGCGCGTTCAACACCATCGCAAAAGAAGAAAACGCCGAGCTTGCCGTGCTACGCGCAAAGCAATGAACTTGAACTCCACATTACAGCGCTACTCAGCGTGCTGGACGCTGTCATCAGCGACGAGTCCTCCGGCTATTTTTCAATCACCTTCGGAAAACTTCCGCCCGGATAATCCGCGCCAGCGTTGCTGCGGCGGACGGACTCCAGCCATTTGTCCATCTGCGCTTGCATCCGTTTCATGTCTTCGGAGTGTTGCGCGGCAATGTCGGTCTTTTCACTCGGGTCTGCGATGAGATCATAAAGCTCGTATTTTGCAGGAGCCCGCTTGGGTTTTTGTTTCTTCTGCCCCTGCGCGTCTTCCGTTTTGGGTTCGATTGCCTCCGACTCCTTTTTGATGAGTTTGTAGCGGTTTTCCATCCACACTGCGGGGCCAGTTTCCAAGTCATCACTGCCGTGGTGCCAGAATCCGAGTGGCTGCGGCCTTTCTTTCATTTCGCCCTTGATGAGCGGCATGAGGCTCACGCCGTCGAGGGGGAGGATTTGATCGGCAATTTTGATTTTCAAAAGCTCCACGATGGTCGGGTAGATGTCGCTCGTGCAGGCGATCATGTCCGTCACGGCGGGCTTCTTGATTCCGGCTGGCCACTCGATGATTCCTGGCACGCGGATGCCGCCTTCCCAGAGTTCTCCCTTGTGTCCGTGCAGAGTTGAGTTGGAGCCGTAGGCATCGGGCTCCGCTTTATCCTCCATCCATGCGCCGTTATCGCTGTTGAACCAAATCATCGTATTGACCGCGATTCCAAGTTTGCGGAGGCCAGCGCGTAGCGTGCCCATACTGCGATCCACGCCGATCATTTCACCATAAAAAGCCGAACCGCCCGCCGCCTTGAGGTCGGCCTCGGTGGGTTTTAGTGGCACGTGAGGGCTGCCAAACCAGATCACAGTAAGGAAGGGCTTGTCCTCTTTTGCGTTCTTTTCGATGAATTTCAGCGCCTCGGCAACGATGGCATCCGAGCCGTCACCGGTTACTTTCACGGGGGTTCCGTTGTGACTGAACGTCCAGTCCAAATCGAACCAGTTAGAGACGGTGAACCACTCGTCGAAACCAAACTTACCGGGACCCAACGGCTCGTCCGCTGGAAGCGGTCGCCCTCCTCCGGGCTTCCCGCCGCTCAAATGCCACTTCCCATAATGTGCCGTCGAGTAACCAGCGCGTTTGACCGCCTGTGCAATGGTCATTTCCGGCTGACGCAAAGTCATCCCCGGCCAAAAACAACCCATGCGATATGGATGCCGCCCGGTCATCACGCTCGCGCGCGTCGGCGAGCAGCTTGGATGCTGCGCATAAAAGCGATTAAAGCGCAGACCGTTCGCAGCCATCGCGTCCAGGGCGGGTGTCTGTATTTTCTTCAACCCATTGTAGCCCGTGTCGCCCCAGCCTTGATCGTCCGTCATGCAGAGGATGATGTTCGGCTTGGCCGGATCTGCAGCGCGCAGTGTGGAAAATGGAGAAAGTGCCATGCAAACAATGGCGATAATGAAGGTGAAGGTTTTCATGTGGAGTCTAAGAAGGTGAAAGGTTAACTCGCGGTTCGCTGTGAATGCTAAACGCATTGCGCGCATCAATCCACATCGCCGCAGGAGTGTCCATTCCGTTCTCAACGAAAACGAATCCACCGTCTCTCAGCCTCCGCGTTTTTACTGCCAAACGCGCGCGAAATCCTTCCGCAGCACCCAGCCTGCGCGGTCGCCGTCGGCTCGCACGTAGAGATAATCTCCGCGCTCGTTCTCCACGCGCGCCACTTCGCCGCCCGTCAATTTCACCAGTGTCTCTGCCTCGCGCGTCGGTGTCAGTCGCAGTGGTGTTTCGTCTTCCAGCACTACGCCGAGTTGGGCGCGGCGCGAGATGCCGAGCAATGCGGGCAGCGTGAACAGGAAAATTGCGAGCAACAGCGCGGCGACGCCTTGATGCCAGTCCGCACGCCGCCAGCCGAGCAAGCGCGGACCGGTGAGCAAAATCACGCCGCCCCACAATGCGAGCGATGCCGCGACGAGCCACGCCGTCGTGGGCAGCCACGTCGAGTATAGCTCGTGCCAGCTTTGCGTCGGCGCTTCGATGTGCGCCTTGCTGCGTGCGAAGCGCAGGTTCGCCGCCGTGTTCACATTGAAGGGATCGAGCGCCCGAGCCCGCTCCCACGCGAGCACCGCGTAGCCGGGGCGGCTCACTTTCCACTCCGCGTCGCCGAGGTTATGCAGTGCCGCAGCCGACACGTTTCTCTCTTCGCCGAGGCGACGAAATTGATCCACTGCCTCCGCGAAGTCGCCTGATGCGTATGCGGTAGTTCCCTTCGTAAAACGTGCATCGCCAGTCTCCGCGTGGAGTCGCACGATCATCAAAATCAGCAGCGCAAAAATGGTTTTCATGATTTGTCGCTCAGTTTTTCCACCGCGTGCTCCAGATCGGGCAGCAGCGTGGCGGGCTTTGGAATTTCGGCTGCTGCTGCCGTATATTTCGTCGCTTCAGCGTGGTCGAAAATTGCACGCGCTGCGAGGGTAGCGCGTTCATCGTCGCGCAAGGCGTGGAGCACTTCGCCCCGCGTCAAACTGCCGGCGCGAGTCGAGTCCAGCGGAGCCGCCGCTTCGCAAAGCGCGCCCACTCCGGCCAGCAAAAACTCCGGCGCATTTCCGCGTCTCGCCGCAGCGCGCGCCTGCGCCAGTGCCTTGCGGGCGGCTTTGCGTGCGCGACGGCGAATGATGAATTCCGGATGCGCTGCGACATATTCCTGACGCTTCCGCCACGCCCATAGCAATAGCAACAACACAGGCGGCGCGGCTTGCAGCGCGAGGAACCACGGCTTCCAAAATGCGGGGCTTGCGCTCGTCAGCCAGCGTCCCGGCTTTTCCTCCAATCCCGTCATCACCGGCTCGCGTTCGCGTGCGGCTTCTTCCGCAGGCGGCGGTGTTTCTTTCTGTGCAGCCACGGCGACGGGCGCGGCAGTGGATGCTTTCACGACGACCGGAACCGGCGGCACTGTGATGTCCACAAATTCGCGTTTCGCCGGATCGAAATAACTCATCGGCAACGGCGGTGTCCCCATTTTCCCTTCGCGTCGTGCGACGAGGGTGTAGGTGAAAATTTTTGTCCCGCTAGGCTGTGTCGGATCTTCGCCGCGTTGGAAATCGCTCGTCGGCTTGTAAGCCTGCCAGTCTGTGGTTTCCGTGAATTCCGGCGCAGGCACGCCCTCGATATTTCCCTCGCCTCTCAACGTCAGCGTGAGCGTGAGCGGCTCGCCTGCCTCAATTTCTGTCGCCGAAAGAACGGGTTTTCCCAGCGTGAAACGCCCGATGCCGCCGTTGAAACCGGGCAGTCTCCCGACGCGCGGCAAAGCAAGCACCCGCAGTGTCGCCGGTTGCGTCATGACGAGTTGCTGCCCCGCGAAACCGCTGCGCCGTCCCACCGGATCGAGCTTCTGCGCATGAACGCTCACCTCGCTGTTCAACTCGGTTTCGCCCTCCACAATCGGTGTGATTTGCAAAGGCATCACCAAACCGCTCGCGGGTTTTCCCTCCCATACAAACTGCTCGCGCCGCGTCCGCAATTCCGTGCGAAAAACCACCGTCCCGCTCGTCTTGCTTACGTTCGCTACGAATTGCGGCGTCTCGTCCGGCGTATCTATCACAAGCAATCGTGCGAGGATTGTCTCCCCGAGAAAAAAGTCGCGCTTCGGCAAATCAATCACCGCACGCACTGGCTGATACGCAGCTTCGCCCGGCAGTGGCGCGACTATATTGAGCGTGGCACTCGGCACACTCACGCGCTGAGCGCCCACGGCCATTTCAAATCCCGGCACAGTCAGTTCGCCCTCGCGTGTCGCCGTTGCGGTGTATCGAAAAGTGGTCGTCTGCACTGCCTGTCCGTTCAGAAATTGCACCGACGTGGTCTGGTTTGAATAAACAAGCGACAGACCCGGAACCACTGGAGGCGTCGGCAGCGTCCTCGAAGTCTGGGCGCCGGTGACAGTGACTCGATATTCGACGGGCCGTCCTACGCGTCCCGTCTGAGGCTCAAACGCCGCACTCGTCCCCGGAGTGATTTCGCCGCCTAGCTGGGCGAATGCGGAAGCAGCAAGAAACAGCGCGAAAAAAACGCAGAACAAAATCCGCGACGCAGCAAAACGGCGCACACAATTCACCGTCTGAAATTCACCATCCTTCATTACCAGTTCCTCCCTTTTCGTTGCTCTGGTTTGCGTGTCTCGTCACCAAAGATAAGACCGTTCATCCCCTTTTTTTCACCGGGGCGTAAACCGTCCTCTTTGTCGCCGAGCTGCATCGTGCGGCGCTTCAGCATTTCCTTCAGCAGCTTCGCCATATCTTGCGAAACCTCGCGCTCCCCGCCGATACGCTGCTCCTGTTTGGATCCCGCTTTCGGTGGCTTTTGATTCTCCTCCTCCTTCTGGCCGTCAGGCTGCTTCTCTTCCTCATCATCTTCTTCGTCCTCCTCGGAATCGCTCTGTCGCTGCATGGACTTCGGGATTTTTCCGCGCATTTCTTTCATCAATTCGCCGAGTTTTTGCCGCTGCTCCGAGAGCGATTCATTTTGCTCCTTCACCTTGTCGAGCGACTTCAGCAATTCCTTGATGTGTCGCTCCACCACGTCTGCGTTGAAGCTTGCGTCTTTGTTGGAAGGATCGAGTTCCTGCGCGCTGTGAAAATCACCCACCGAGCGACGCCAGCGCCACAGCGCGCTGCCTTGCAGATCCATCGCTCGGGTCGTTTCATCCCGCGAGGTGCGGAGCTGTTTACGGGCGCTGCGCGCCTCCATGTAGGCACCAATGATTTCTTCGAGCGCGCCGCCCTTTAGCGCCTCCTGAGAACTGCGGATCGCCTCCTGCGCCACGGCTGCCGCGGCCTCTGCGCTGTTGAGTAATTGCTGGCGGTTGCCTTCGCCCTTCAGCGTTTCCTTTCCCTGCTGAAAGCGGACGTGTCCGAGATTGTAGAGCGCCAGCGGCTGCACCGCCGGGCTGTTCGTTTGTGCCGCCTCGCGCAGCGTGCTTTCCGCCTCGCGGAGTTCCCCACGCCGCAGCGCACCCACACCTTCGTTGTAAAGATCGAGCGCCCCGCGTTGCGCGGCAAAAACCGGCGCGGCGATGAGGAGCGCGATGGCGGCGAGTTGGTTTTTCATTGCGGCAGTTTCGCGCGTCGGCGCGTGGTGAGCAGAGATTCCACGACGAGAAGGCAAATGGCAACAGCGAGCGGCCATTCATAACGATCCACGCCGCGCCGTCGCTCGATACCGCCGGGCTTTTTCTCCGCGTCGCGCAGTGCGAGCGCCACGTCGGCCATGCCGCCGGTAACGCTGTCGAGCCTGCGATAAGTCCCGCCCGTCGTTTCCGCGATGGTGCGCAAAGTTGCTTCGTCGAGACGGCTTGTCACCGGCTGGTTTCGTTCGTCGAGTAGCGGCCCGAGTGTGCCGTTTAGCTGAGGCACTTGAATGAGCGCACCGCCCGTAGTTCCCAAGCCGATGCTGAAAATCGTCACACCTTCCTTGGCCACTTCTTCCGCCGCTTTGATGCCGAGTTGATCGAGATCCTCGCCGTCTGTGAGCAGCACGAGCACTTTCCTGCGGTCGGATTTATCAAACGCCTTTTTCCCGGAAAAGATCGCCGCCGCGATGTTCGTCCCCTGCTGCGGAATGGCGTCGGTGTCCAATTCGCCCACTTCCTCTTCAAACGCATCGTAGTCCATCGTCGGCGGACACAGCAGGAAGGAGTCGCCCGCAAACGCCACGAGACCCACGCTGCCTTTCGCGTATCGGTGAATAAACTCGCGCATCGCCGTCTTCGCGCGCTCCAGACGGTTCGGTCGCACATCGGCGGCGAGCATGGATTTCGAGGTATCAATCAAGAACACGACATCCTCGCCCTTGCGCTGAACCTCGTCTTTCACCTCGCCCCACTGCGGTCTCGCGAGCGCAAGCCCGAGGAAGATCAGCGAGAGAAAAAGCAGCGTGTTCTTTACGACACGTCGCGCCGCACTGTGCGAACCAAGCAGTGAGGCGAGAAGTGAAGCATCTGCAAAATCCGAAAGCTGCAGACGTCGCGCCTTCGCGGAAAACCATATCAGCGCAGCCAGCAGCACGACCGCACCGGCGGTGAGCCAGTGCCAGCGTGGAGCGGCGAAGATGAGCGTGGAGGCAATCATGGCAGGCGACGGAATCGTGTGTTCGCGAGCACCAGTTCGAGCAGCAGCAGCGCAATCGCAGCGAGTAGTGGGAAGTGATAGAGCGGCGTGTAAGTGCGATGGCGTTTCAGCTTTTTCTCCGTCTTTTCGAGGCGATCAATGTTCGCATAGACCGTGTCGAGTTCCTGACGATTTGTGGCCGTGTAGCTCTTGCCTCCGGTGAGGTTCGACATCTTTTCGAGCACCACGTAGTTCGGTGGCTGTAGTCGCGTGATGATACCCATCGGTCTGCCGCCCGGTCCGAGTCGCAGTTTCCCGGTATCACGATCAAAGTCCGGCAAATCGCACTCCGCATTTCTGCCGATGCCGATGGTGTAAAGCCGGATGCTTTCGGATTTCGCGAAGTGTGCGGAGGTGAGCGGCTCCAACTGCTCGGACTTGTTGTTGTCGCCGTCCGTCAGCAGCACCACGATTTTCGATTTGCTCTTCACGGTGCCGAGCCGCTTCACCGCGATGCCGACAGCGTCGCCGATGGCCGTGCCTAGTTCGTTGATGAGCCCGATGTGCAGTCGGTCTATCTGAGTTTGAATATAGTCATGATTCATCGTGGGTGGAGCCACGAGGTATGGCACGCCGCTGAAAACCACGAGGCCGATGCGGTCGCTCGGGCGTCGCGTGACGAAGTCCTTCAGAACTGCCTGCGCGATGTCGAAGCGGGTCGTGAGTTTCCCCGGCTCCGCCATGTCCAGAGCCATCATGCTCCACGAAAGATCGAACACGAGCATGATGTCCACGCCGCTCGATTCCACCTCCGTTTCCTCATTCAC
>JBEIQV010000068.1:0-12774 GCA_040376335.1 Verrucomicrobiia bacterium
GAGGAGGGGAACTTCATGTTTTTCCTCGTGGAGGGAAAATGCCGAGTCGTGACGCATCGCGGTGGTGACCTCGTGGAACTGGCGCAGATGGTGCCGGGCGACATTATCGGCGAGCTTGCGCTTTTTGATCATCGCCCGCGCAGTGCGGACGTGCAGGCGCTGACCGAATGCGTGCTGCTGAAGATCAACGAAGGCGTGCTCCGCGCGCTCGCGGGTGTGTATCCGAATGCGGCGTTCAAATTTCTCCTCGGCACGGTGCGCGAAATCGGCGAGCGCCTGCGCCGCACGAATGCCCGCTACGTGGATACGCTGCTGGGGCCGGCGTAGGGCTGGACGGGTGGTGTCCTAATTTGGAAGCCAGAAAACCAGGAAAGAATTGGAAGTCGGTTTCTCGCGTAGAAGCGACAACTTTCCTTTCATGGCTTCATGGCTTCCAAATTCAAAATAGGACGCTGCCGCAGGACGTTCGCGCTTGCCGTGAAGCGGTGCGCTCACTCATAAGGGCGCGCATTTTCCGCAACCAAACGAATGATCCAAAATCAATGCACCCTTGGGCAAAGCGTCTCCGTAGCAGGCAGCTCGCTTCACACCGGGGAAAAAGTCGTCCTCACGCTCCATCCAGCACCTGCCGGCCACGGGCGGAAATTCAAGCGCAGTGATTTGCCGGATGAGCCGATCATTGATGCGAAAATCGAGCACGTAAAAACGGTCGAGCGCGCCACGACCATCGCCGAGGGCAATGCCCGCGTGCATACCGTCGAGCACGTGCTCAGCGCACTGGTCGGCATGGGCGTGGATAATTGCCTCATCGAAATGGATTCCGGCGAGCCGCCGATTGGCGATGGTTCGGCGCAGCAATATGTGGAGCTGATCGCGAAGGCTGGCATCGTCGAGCAGCCAGTGCCGCGTGCGTATTACGAAATCACCGAGCCCATTCACATCGAGACCCGCAGCGGCTCGCTAATGACCATCGTGCCCGACAGCGCGTTCCGCATTTCCTGCACGAACGTGGGGCCGGATGGGCGCTTCACGCAGTTTTTTTCCACGGAAATCACGCCCGCGATTTACAAAAAGGAAATCGCCAACGCGCGCACGTTTGTTTTTTACGAAGACGTGAAGCCGCTGATGGACAAGGGGCTCATCAAGGGCGGCAGCTTGGAAAACGCGGTGGTGATTCGCGGCGAGCAGGTGCTCGGCAAGGAGCCGCTGCGATTCAAGGACGAGTTCGTGCGCCACAAGATTCTCGACATCATCGGCGACCTCTCGCTTTTCGGGCGGGCGATCAAAGGGCACGTCATCGCGGTGAAACCCGGCCACGGCCCGAACACGGATTTGGCGAAAGCGGTGGCGAAGCAATTCTCGAAGAACATGGCGCTCGTGCCACCGACCGTCACGCCGAAGGGCGGCGACGTGCTCGACGTGAACGACGTGATGAAGTTGCTCCCGCATCGCTATCCGTTCCTCATGGTGGACCGCATCGTGAGCGTCAGCGAAACGCACTGCACCGGCGTGAAGAACGTCACGATCAACGAGCCGTTTTTTCAAGGCCACTTCCCCGGTCACCCCATCATGCCGGGCGTGATGCAAGTGGAGGCGATGGCGCAGGTCGGCAGCATCCTGTTGCTCGGGCAGCCGGGCAATGCGGGAAAGATCGGATATTTCATGAGCGCGGACTCGGTGAAATTCCGCAAGCCCGTGGTGCCGGGCGACACGCTCTTCATCAAAGTGGATGTCATTTCAAAAAAACGCGTCGTCGCGAAGGTTCGCTGCCAGTGCGTCGTGAACGGCGAGGTCGTGAGCGAAGCCGACATTATGTTCGGCCTCATGGATGGCTGAGTCATGGGGAAGATTCATCCAACAGCGATCATTGATGCGCGCGCGGAAATCGGCTCCGGGTGCGAGGTCGGTCCATATTGTGTTGTCGGCCCTGATGTCGTGCTCGGCGACGACTGCTGGCTCCAGCACCACGTATCACTCAGCGGTCCGTCGAAGATTGGTTCGCGCAATCAATTCTTCTCCTTCGCCGCCATCGGCCAGCGCACGCAGGATTTGAAATACGCCGGCGAACCCACCCATCTCGAAATCGGCGACGGCAACACCTTCCGCGAATTCGTCACCGTGAATCGCGGCACCGCACCGGGCGCCAGCACACGCATCGGCAGCCGCAACCACTTCCTCGCCTACTGCCACATCGCGCACGACTGCACCGTCGGCAGCGACGTCGTATTTTCCAACAACGGCACGCTCGCCGGGCACGTCACCGTCGAAGACCACGTAATCCTCGGCGGCTTCACGGCGGTCCATCAGTTCTGCCACATCGGCAAACTCGCCATGACAGGCGGCTGCTCGAAAATCGTGCAGGACGTTCCTCCATTCATGATCGCCGACGGCAACCCCGCCCGCGTGCGCGGCATCAACAAAGTCGGACTTGAGCGCCACAGCATCGGCGCTGACGCAGCTCGTGCGCTCAAGGAGGCGTATCGCATCCTTTACCGTGGCGATCTGAACGTCGCGCAGGCCATCGAGCAAATGCGCGCCCAACTCCCCGACCTGCCCGAAGTCGAGCACGTCATCGGATTCGTCGCGCAAAGTGCGCGCGGAATCATCAAGTAGCCCGCCCGGCTACTGCATCTGTTTGATTTTATAAACGATGCAAAGTGCGTAGATGCCGGCGACGGTGAATGCGAAGAGTGCCCAGAGTTCAGGATCCATAGTGTTGTTTAGGTTTCGCGGGAAAAATACCGTCTCGCCAAAACCCTGCTCACCGTGAATTGGCAGCGTCGCGCTGCGAATTGTTATCATCCGCAGTGCCTCAAATGTGGCGTGAGATTATCCAGCGGAGACTCCACAACCGCCGTCGCCCTCGGAAAACTTCTCGGATGGCATCGTGCGTCCATCGAGCGTGCGCAGTAAAAGGTCGAGAGCAGCCTGCGAGACGAGATTTTTGAAAGTCCCGCGATCCGTCGGGAAGCAGTGCTTTTGCACCACGGTATTTGCATCGCGTCTTGCGAGTGCGATAAAAACGGTGCCGACTGGTTTTTCCACGCTGCCGCCATCGGGCCCAGCGATGCCCGTGGTAGCGAGTGCAAATGACGAGCCACTCGCACGCACTGCGCCCTCAGCCATCGCGCGGGCGACGGGTTCGCTCACGGCTCCGTGTTTTTCGATGAGGTCGGCGTTCACACCGAGTGTAGCGACTTTGGCTTCGTTTGCGTAGGTCACATACCCAGCGAGGAAGACCCGCGATGCGCCTGCGACATTCGTGAGTTTGTTTGCGATGAAGCCGCCCGTGCAGCTTTCCGCCGTGGCGATGCTCATATTTCGCGAGGTGAGCGTTTCGATGACGACTTGCTCCAGCGAGCGCGCGTCGGCGGTGAAAATGGATGCGCCTAGACGCTCCCTCACTAGCGCTTCGGCGCGGTCGAGCAATGCGGAGCCTCCGATGAGGCGGACATCCACTTCGCCCGGACGCGCGCAGTAGCCGACTTCGATGCCCATCGCGAGCAAGTCAGCGCCGACCATTTCCTCGACGGCAGATTCGCCCATACCGACGACTCGAAATGTGCGCATCTCAAACGCCGCATTGTTCGGTGCGAGTTTGGCAAGAATCGGCACGACTTGCTCGCACACCATCGGTAGCAGTTCTCGCGGTGGCCCCGGCAGCAGAAAGATGTGCGGCGAATTTTTCTCCTGCATCGCCGGGAAATACAGTCCCGGCGCGGTGCCGTTCGCATTGTGCAGCACCATGGCTTCGTGCGGACGGAGCGCTTGCAGTTTCACCCGATCGGTCATGCGCAGGTTGCGGCGTGCAAAACGCTCGGCGATATGGCGCATGATTTCCTCGTCGTGTTCGAGTGCGAGTCCGAGAAGTTCGGCGGTGATGTCGCGTGTGATGTCATCCGTCGTCGGGCCGAGGCCGCCGGTGACGAGCACGATTTCCGCACGCCAGAAAGTCTCGCGCAGCGCATCGCGGATAGCCTCGCCATCGGGCACGGTCGTCTGTCTTTCGATACGCAGGCCGATGGGAAACAGCGCCTGCGCAATCGCCGCGAGGTGTGTATTGACGACGTTGCCGAGCATCAACTCGGTGCCGGTATTGAGGACTTCGATGCGCATCTGACCACAGTTTGCCGGAGAGCCCACAAGTGTCGAGCGTCCGCCATTGAACGGAGCGCTTGCGTTTTGGTCGCTGGTTTGAAACTTTCCGCGCCCTATGTCGGAACCCGATTCAGAATCCAAACAATTAAAACCCGTGCCAGCCTCCGCGCCAGCACCACTGGAGGAGCAGGAATTCGATCTGCTCGCATTCTGGATTCAGTATCGCAACATCATCGTTCGATCGCTTGTCCTCATCCTCGTCGGTGTGGCGGTTTATTTTGGATATGAGTTTTCAAAACAACGTAAACTGGCCGATTCATCGCAGGCTTTGGCTGTTGCAAAGAGCGCAGAAGACTTCCGCAAGGTAACCGCTAACTGGGTGGGCACGCCTGCGGCAGGTAGCGCACTGCTGCGCCTTGGCGATGAACTGCGGCGTGACGGAAAATACGACGAATCGGTGAAGGCGCTCCAGGAGTTTGCAGAGAAATATCCAAAGCACCAATTGCAGGATCGCGCGCTTATCAGCCTGGGCATCACACAGGAATTCGCAGGAAAGACCGATGATGCTTTCGCAACCTATCAGCGTGTTATTTCGGACTACGCCACAAGCTCTGCTGCTTCAGACGCGAAAATTCGGCAGGCGCGGATTTTGAAAGTGAAGGGGAAAACCGAGGAGGCGCTGCGCATCCTCACAGATCTCGAACAGCAGGCGAAAACCCCGTTCTTCCTGAATGAAATCAGAGCTTTGACAGCGGAAATCAAAAATCCCAATGGACGCATTACAGGAGGCAATCCTCGTCCCGTTCAGCCCGAACCAGCCGATGCAGAAAAGAAACCTGATGCACTTAAAACCAATGCGCCTGCAATCGCGCCGGCTCCTGTGTCAGCAGCACTGCAACCAGTAGCGCCGGAAAATAAACCCGAGGCTGGAAATAAGCCGGAAGTTCCACCTGCTCCGGCACCAGCGCCTGCGGAGCCACAAGCTCCGAACACGCCAGTTCCTGTTAAATAGGGGGTTAATGCGGGTCGCCGTTTGGAGAACGGATCAGCGTGGCAGGCCGTCGAGTTTGCGGCGCCATTCGGAGGCTTCGCGTTTGCGGCCGGTGGCGCTGTAGAGCTGGGAAAGTTTTTTCACGGCGGTGATGTAGCGGGTGCGGTTTGTGGCATCGGCAGCTGCGGCGAGCGGCTCCATGCCTTGGGCGGTGGCGAGGAGTTCGCGTTCGGCGTCGGCGACGTTGCCCCGGCCCATGAGGGCTGCGCCGAGGAGATAGTGGGCTTCAAAGACGGCCCATGCTTCGGCGTTGTTGGCGGTGCGTAATTCGACGCACTGGCGTGCGGCGGGTTCGGCGTCGGCGTGGCGACCTTCTTCGATGAGCGCTGTGGCGAATTTCGCGAGTGTGTCGGCGTGGGCGATTGCGGCGGCTTTTTGTGCTTCGGCGGATTTTGCGAGCGCTGCTTCGGCGGTGGTTTGCGCGGTCTTCGTGGCGGTGCGGAGTTGCTCGGCTTCGGCGATGCTCTTTGCAGCGGTCGCGATGGCGGCGGCTTTTTGTTTTTCGGCGTCTTCGCGCTGGCGGTCGGCTTCCGCGCGTTTTTGTTCGGTGCGTTCGGCGATGGTGCGGGCTTCCAATGCTTTTGCCTGCGCATCTTCGCGTTCGCGCTCAGCGTCGGTTTTGTCGCGGGCTGCGTCGTGGGCGGAGGTTTCGGCTTTCACCCGATCGTCTTTTTCATTCACAAAAAAAACAGCCAGTGCGCCGATGCCGGCGGCGAGAATGGTGGCGAGCACCCAGGGGAACGGGCTTTGTCGCGGTGTGCTTTGTGTGGCGCTGAGTGTCATGCCGGACATGGGGACGATGGCGACGGTGTTTGTCGGTGCGTGGGCGGCAACGGTGCGGACGAGTTCCGCGCGTTCTGCGGGGGCGGGGGATGTGCCGCGTGCGGCGAGGCGTTCGGTGATGCGAGCGCGAAGTGCGCTGTCGTCGCCGCAGACGCGATCCAGATACGCAGCGCGCTCATCCGCGTCGGCGATGCCGGATGCGACGGTGAGGATGGTGAGTTCGTTGGGCGTGACTTTCGGCGCGCTGGCGGGCTCGGGTGTGGCGGACTTGGGTTTGATGAATGGCTTCACGGTGCGGAGAAATGCTGGGTCTCGGGTAAAGTAAAGCCGCGCCTTGGGGAAGGCGCGGCTTTGAGAAAATTCGGGCAGTCGTCGCGGACTACTTGAATTGCAGAGGCGTGCCGGTGCGCATAGCTTCGTGCTGCTCGTCGGTGCACGCGCTGTTGAGCGGGACGTTCACGGGCGCGTCATTTTGTGTCACGACGCCATTTTGCAGTATCCACGCTTCGAGTTCCTCACCGGAAACGTCGGGCAGCATCGTGCCGTTGATTTCGAGTGTGGGTTGTTTGTCCTGTCCGCTTTTCTGCTCCATCTCCCAGCGGAACGCGGGATTTTTGATGATGTCCTTTTCCTCGTAAGCGAGGTCGTATTTCTTGAGCACGGCGCGCACGCCATTGCTCCAGCCACACGATGTTTTCAGCCAGGCGGTGATGATTGGTTTTTCCATAGTGCCGTGACATTCAGCGCCATCGCCCTCCGCTGCAAGAGGGAAAGTTCAAAGCACCTTCCCAGTGAGGATGAGCGTTGCGGCGTAGAAGTAGATGATCAGCCCCGTGACATCCACCAGCGTCGCCACGAATGGTGCGGACGATGTCGCCGGATCGAGCCCGAGTTTTTTCAAAATGAGCGGCAGCATTGAGCCGGCGATGGTTCCCCACATCACCACGCCCATCACCGCCACGGCGAACGTCAGTCCGATCCATGTGGAAAATTGTCCGTAGGGATCTCCGCCGAAAGCGTGCTCGATATTCTGCCAACCCACCACGCGCAGAAAACCGAACACCGCGAGGATTCCACCGAGCAAAAGCCCGGATTGAATTTCCTTTTTCATCACCAGCCACCAGTCGCCGAATCGCACCTCGCCGAGGGACATTGCGCGGATGATGAGCGTGCTCGCTTGCGACCCGGCATTGCCGCCCGCCGAGATGATCAGCGGCATGAAAATGGAAAGCACCACGGCTTTTTCCAGACTCGATGCAAATCTCCCGATCACCGTCGTCGTCAGCATCCCGCCGAGAAAAAGCACGATGAGCCAGACGGCGCGCTTCTTCACCAGCTCCCACACCGGCGTATCCATGTAGGGATCATTCAGCGCCTCGGTGCCGCCGAGTTTTTGGATCTCCTCGGTCGTCTGCTCCTCCTGCACATCGAGCATGTCGTCAATCGTCACGATGCCGAGCAGCTTCTCCCCGCTGTCAATCACGGGCAGCGTGTTGCGGTCGTATTTTTTGAAAGTCTCCAGCCCCGTCTCTGCGGGGTCCGTCGCCCGGAGCGCGACGAAACTGCTGTCGTGAATATCGCGCACCAGCGTGTCCGTGGGGCGCAGCAGGAATTCGCGGATGCGCACGTCGTCAATCAACCGCCCGCGCTCATCCGTCACATACACCACGTTCAGCGTTTCAGAGTCGCGACCATTCGCGCGGATGTGATCGAGCACGCGCTGGATCGTCCAGTCATCGCGCACGGAGACAAAATCCGGCGTCATCAAACGGCCCACGCTGCCCTCGGGATAATTCAGCAGTGCCTGCGCGACTTTTTTTTCCTCCGGCGAAAGAAGCTGCAACATCTGCACCACCGCCGCGCCCGGCAATTCCTCCAGCAGCGCCGTGCGGTCGTCGGGCGACATCTCGTTCAGAATGCTCGCCGCCTGCGCCGTGCCCATCGCCTTGAGCAGCGCCTCCTGCGCATCGCTGTCGAGATACTCGAAAACATCCGCCGCCAGCGCGTGCGGCAAAATGCGGAACAACACCACACGCTCCTCCTCCGGCAGTTCCGCGATCAGTTCGCCCGCCTCCGCCGGAGGGAAATCGGCAAACGTCTCGCGCAGCCCCGCGAAGTCGCGGCGCGCGATCATCTCCTTGATTTCGGGCCCTAGCAGCGTGCCTAGCATGAAAGGCGAATGGCGAATGACGAAACGCAATTCAACCACGAACGTTCATCGCACGAAAAAAAGTGCGATGCAGCGGGGCGGAGAGGGCGGGCAGCGGCTTCCGTGTTTGCCTCGCACGGAGTCCACAGAGTTCACAAAGGGGAAGGCCGGTGGAGTGTGGCGACAGCCTTTGGAGTGCGGCGGCTCGACGCCGCTTTCCCTTCGCACGGAGACAGAGGGTAAAACATCCCGCCTCATCGTGCGCGACATGTCTCGCGACGTTCGTTTCCCGCACGCACGCGCGAGCCAAAAGCGGCGTCGAGCCGCCGCACTCCAAAGCCTCGCGGCACACACCCGCCCTTATCTGTGAACGCCGTGCCCTCCGTGCGAGGAAATATTTCCTCGCGCAAAGGCGCAATGTTCCGCGCTGGGTTCTCACTTGGGAGGTAGGAAGAAGGTGTGAGCACTGCCCACCCGCCGGATCATTGAGTCCACCCCGCGCGCAGGAACCAACATTCGCGTTGCCCAAACCCGCCATTTCCGCAAAAAGCAACGCCCATGAACTTCCCACCCCGTTCTATTCCAATAGAACCGTCACCCTTAGAGTCGTCACGAACACAAAACTTCTGTCGTGAGACACTAGTTATGCTTTGCTACTGCTGGACTGATTCGAAAGGGACATGAAACTGCTTCTAGCAACAGCCTGTGTATGGGTCATCTGCGGAGTTGTGATCTTTGTCTTTGCGGTAAACCTTTGGCTGCTTTGGGCGCTATGGCTAGTTGCACTGGGAATCCTGATGGGGAAAGTTCTATCCCGCAAACCACAGATGCCAGAATTAGTTGGCGGAACGTTTGCCCTCTTAATTCTTGGGACAGTTTTTGTAAGAGGTTTGCCTATTCATTCGGTTGGGTGGGAAGGGTGCAGTCGGATTACAGTCTCGAAACTGAGCGAGAATTGGGAAATTGAACTTACGGACCCTGGCGAAATTGAAGTCTTCAATAGCTACGGAAGGCGCGGGCATTACAAGACCATGGTGAAGTCCGGTTATGGCTATCATCTATACGTTGGTGATGTGAATAATAGGAAGGGTTACTATATGCATGGATTTGGCATCGGCGAGTTCCGGGGCGGAAGTGTCCAAAGTGTTTTCGTTCCGGCGAAAGAGGGCTTCAGGGACTTTTTTGAGGGGGTGCTCAAAAAACATGGGCATGAAAGGAAATAGCGTCCGATAGTTGCTTATTCGGTGAAGAAAGTGTGACGGAGCGGGGCAGGGGAGTCGCTCGACATGCGTTGCGCTGCGACGCATCGTGCTGCTCCACGCCATGAACACCCGTTGCTTCGCGATTGTTTCCGCATTTGCATTTTTCCTCGCCGCTTTTGCGCCGCTCGGCGCTGCGGAGAAACAGCCGAACATCCTCTGGCTCGTGAACGAAGACCACGGGCCGCATGTCGGTTGCTACGGCGACAGCTACGCGGACACGCCGACTTTCGACGCGCTCGCGGCGAAAGGAATCCGCTACACGCATTGCTGGTCGAACGCCCCGGTCTGCGCGCCCGCGCGCACCACGCTCATCTGCGGGATGTATGCGCACAGCACGGGCGCGGAGCATATGCGCAGCACGGTGCCTTTTCCTGCGGGCAAGAAGATGTATCCGCAACTGCTGCGCGAGGCGGGCTACTACTGCACGAACAACGCGAAGGAGGATTACAACATCGCCGCGCCCGGCAAGGTGTGGGACGAATCGTCGAAGAAGGCGCATTGGAAAAACCGACCCGAGGGCGCGCCGTTCATGGCGGTGTTTAATTGCGAGAAAAGCCACGAGAGCCAAATCCGCGCGCCCCGGCACATGCTCGTGCACGACCCGGCGAAAGTGCGCGTGCCCGCCTATCATCCCGACACGCCGGAAGTCCGCCACGACTGGGCGCAATACTACGACGGCGTCACCGCTGCCGACGCCGTCGCCGGAGCGCGCTTGAAGGAACTCGCCGACGCCGGGCTCGCCGAGGACACCATCGTTTTCTACTACGCCGACCACGGCTCCGGGATGCCGGGAAACAAACGCTGGCCGCTCAATCGCGGACTGCAAGTGCCGCTCGTCATTTACATCCCGGAGAAATTCGCCGACCTCCGCCCGCCCGAATACCAAAAGCCCGGCGGCGTGTCCGACCGGCTCGTGAGCTTCGTGGATTTCGCGCCCACGCTTTGCAGTCTCGCGGGTGTGAAACCTCCCGACTGGCTACAAGGCCACGCCTTTCTCGGAAAGTTCATCGCGCCCGCGCAACCGTTCCTCTTCGGCTTTCGCGGGCGCATGGATGAACGCGCCGATTGCGTGCGCAGCGCGACCGACGGGCGCTTCGTCTATGCGCGCAATTTCCGCCCCGACCTCATCTACGGCCAGCACCTCGCCTACATGTGGGAGACGCCCACGACGCGCGTGTGGGAGCGCCTGTTCCGCGAGGGCAAACTCAACGACGCGCAGTCCGCATTTTGGAAACCCAAACCCGCCGAGGAACTCTACGATCTCCAGACCGACCGTGACGAAGTCCGCAACCTCGCCGCGTTGCCCGAACACAGCGCCACGCTCCAAAAACTCCGCGATGCCCTGCGCGAAAATGAAATCCGCATCCGCGATGTCGGCCTGCTCCCCGAGGGGGAAATGCACCGCCGCAGCGCGGGCAGCACGCCCTACGACATGGCGCACGACGAAGCCAAATTTCCTTTTGAGCGCATCTACGCCGCCGCCCAACTCGCCAGCATCAACAAAGACAGCGACACCCCCGCGCTCGTCGCCGCACTCAGTGATGCGGACAGCGGCGTCCGCTACTGGGCCGTGATCGCTTTCCTCATACGCGACAAAAATGCAGGCGACGCTATGAAACCTCCGCACTACAAACTCGGCAAACTTCTCGAAGACCCCGCACCCGAAGTCCGCATCGCCGCCGCCGAACTCCTCGTCCGCAAAGGCGGCGTGGACGTCATGCCCCACGCCATCGCCCTTCTCAGCAAAGCCGCCGACTGCACGCAAAACGACATCCACACCAGCATCGCCGCGCTCCAAGCCATCACCACCCTCGGCGAAAAAGCCGCCCCGTTCACCCCCGTCCTCGCCACACTCCCCGAACGTCGCAAAAGCGCAGGAAACCGTTTCAGCGAATACCCCGCCCGCCTCCTGCAATTCCTCCGCAAGCAGTGAGGGCGTGAGGCAAGCGCACTCCGGTAAATTGGCTGAATGAACCTCGCCTCGCGTCAGTCTGTCGTTTGAGAGTGCTCGTCGTGGTCTATGTTTGGATCACATTCTCGGTGTTCGCTTCAATGTTTAGAGCGGCTTTCTTTCTTTAGTTGGTGTCCGCCAAAATGAGGTGGTTCATTGACTAAGCACCAAAGAGGCGCCCGAAATTTTCCGCTGTGAGGTCGTTGAGTGATTCGACGGAGATTCCGCGCAAGGCTGCTAGGGCTTCGTAGGCGGTGACGATGTTTGCAGGATGATTGAGGGGTTTGAGATCGGAGCCGGAAATGGGATGAGGATTTTGATCGGGCGGGGGAGCCATGTCGGGGGCGTCGGTTTCCACAAGGAGACGCTCAGCAGGGATTTCTGCAAAGATAGCGCGCTGCGCGGCTTTTCGCTCGTGGAGGAAGTAGGGAGAAAATGAAAAGTAGGCGCCGAGAGCGATGAAGCCGGGGACCATTTCGGCGGGGCCGGCGTAGGCGTGAAGGAGGAAACCTCGGGTGGGAACGGGATGGTTTTTCAGGATTTCCCAAAGTGCGCCCCATGCACGGATGCAGTGAATGGTGGCCGGTAGATTGCGCTCGGCGGCGATGGCGAGCTGCCAAGTGAAGCACTCGCTCTGCGCTGCGATATCGTGGCCGGCGATCCAGCGGTCGAGACCGATTTCGCCAATGGCGCAATGGGTGTCGAGAAATGCGAGAAGGTTTTCGCGCCACGCAGGTGTGCGCTCATTCACAAACCACGGATGCAATCCGTAAGACGGAAGCACCCACGGCACTTCTGCGGCGAGTGCTTTCACTGCGGGCCAGTCGGCTTCACGCGTGCCGTTGACGACGGCGCGGCGGAGGCCGAGTGCGGGGAGTTCGGCGAGGAAGGCGTTGCGCCACGGAGCGAGGCGGGGGGAGTGGATGTGGTTGTGGGCGTCGTGCATCGCGGGGCGGTGTGCTCTGCGCGGCTATTTGAGAAATTCGACTTTTGCGCTCAACTCGGGGGTGAGAAAATTGTCCGGCTTTTCGATCTGCACTTTGATTTGGAGCGTGCCTTTCTGGCGGTTGGCCTCGGGTGCGATTTCAGCGACGACTCCGCCATAGATTTTGTCGGGATACGCCTCGGGCGAAACGCGACAGCGCTGTCCCATGCTGACCTTGGTGAGATCGCCTTCGCTGACGTCTATCTCGACTTGGAGATCGTTCGGATCGCCGAGGGAGACGAGCGCGGTGCTTGGGCCCCGGCTTCCACCGAAGCTCTGCGGGCTGACGAGTTCGCCGGGGTCGGCGAGCTTTTCCAAAACAACGCCGTCAATCGGTGATTTGATGACTGTCCAATCGAGCCACACTTGCGCAGTGGCGCGTGTGCCTTCGAGTTGGCGGAGCTGTGCTTCAGCGCTCGCGACTGCGAGGCGGGCCTCGTCTTCGTGTTCGAGTGTGTCGTTCTGGGTGGCGCGGAGTTTCTGCACGCGCGCGTA
>JBEIQV010000123.1:0-9462 GCA_040376335.1 Verrucomicrobiia bacterium
ATCGTCCCCGCGTTCACCAACTCCGTCGTGAGATTCGGATCGCCGCTGCCGATGTGGATCGTCCCAGTGTTGGTGAAAATGCCAGGCCCGCCGAGCGTGCCGCTCCCGTTCATCACGAAGAAGTTCGCCGGGAAGTTCAGCTCTGCGCCCGCCGCCGTCGCGTGCAGGATGCCGCTGGCGAGATTGATCGAACCAGCGCCCGAGCCGCTAAGCGTGCCGACCACCGTGTTCTCGTTTGCAAAGTTGATGACCGTCCCGACGTTCGGCGACAGCGTCGCGTTCGTCAGCACACCCGCGCCGTTCAAATTGAGCTGCGAAGAACCCGCGCCCGTCGTCTGCAACGTCCCGCCGGTCACGCTGAATGGCACACCCGCGCCGATGCTAAAATCCGCGCCGTTCGGCGTCGCCTGACGGAGAATGCCGCCCGCCTCGATGAACACACCGGGCGTGTCGTTGAACGCGCGGAAGCTGTAGCCGCTCCCCGTCGTCACCGTCTCGTAAAGCCCACCGCTAATCGTGCGCAACTTCGCCGCCGCGCCATCGAGATCGAGGAACGCATTCCCATGCTGGATCGTCCCCACATTCACCAACTCCGTCTGCAAATTCGGCTCGCCGCTCGTGATGCCCAGCGTCCCATTATTCGTCACCACCGCCGTCCCGCCCAGCGTCGCACTCCCGCTGAAGCTGCCCGCGCCCGTCAGCGAAAGCGCCGCGTTTGCAAACAGCGACCCGCTTCCCCCGAGCGCGAGATTGTGAATCGCCGACGCTCCCGCGAGCGCCAGCGATCCACCGGAAATCGAGAGCGCATCATCCCCCGGCATCGAGAGCGAGGCCACCGACTGCACTCCGCTGCTGAGCACCACCGTCACCGTCGTGCCGGGATTGATCGTCACGTCATCCACGCTCGTCGGCACGAGGTTGTTGCTCCAGTTGTTCGCGCTCGTCCAATTCACCGCATCGCCGCCGCCATCCCAAAAAACCGCCGCCGGAGCGATGCGAGATTCCAGTGGTTCGCAGACTGCGTAGCGGCGAGTGCGAGCGATGCCACGGCGTGCGCGGCGAACAAACGAGTGGGCGGTGTTTTTCATAAGTGACTCCTTGCTGAACCAAGGGGATTACCTTCCGCTTTGTGGGCCGCTGCAAGCCTTTATTCCCGCCAACCGTGTTACAAAATTTACGCGCTACTCGCCGATGCTCAGTCCGCCGCCGCCCTCGTCTTCTTTATACACCGTGTCCACAGCCAAACCGGCTGCGAGTAGGAGGATGGATGCCGCCGGATCGGGGTTATGGATTGCCACCACGTAGTTGTCCGCCGAGGTGAAAAGCTCCTTCGCCATGCCGCTCCACTGGCGCGACACCACGCCGAGTTCCGTTCCATTTGCCGCGACAAAACGGAAATCCCAACTGAGCCAGTTGCCCTTCACTTGCGCGACTTCGTTTCCCGATGCGTCGAAAACACCGAACTTGCCTCCAATCGTCAGTAACCGCGTTTTGAATGTGCCGATCAAACTTCCGTCGCCCGCGTTCACATTCACCGTCGGGCGGAAAAACGAAAAGCCGCGCGTGATGGAAAACGCAATCGGGCCATTTTCATCCGCACCCTCGTGGACATCAATCCGCGTGGGCAGCATCCGCTTGTTGATGAGGAAGCCGCCGATGATGTTCAGCAGTCCTTTCTTTTCCTGAGCCAGCGCGAGTTGCTCGCCTGTGGACGGATCAAAGATGTCGTAAGCGCCGCGCATTTTGAAAACGCCGACGTGTTCTTTAATCAGGTAGCTCGCGAGTGCTGGAATCATGGTGCGGATGTTTGCTGGAAAACAACGGCGGGAAGCAACAACTTCCCGAGCGCCCGTGCCAAATCCGAAATCCGAAATCCGAAATCCGAAATCACTCCGCCGTGCACTCGCTGCGTGGTTTGCAAAAAATGCACGCGACCTGCCGTGGCGGCGCACCCGAGATCCCTACGCTATTTTTGTTTCCGAGTTGATGCTCCAGCAAACGCAGGTCGTCACGGTTCTCCCTTACTACGCGCGATGGCTTGCGCGGTTTCCGGATTTTTTTGCACTCGCCGATGCCGACGAGAGCGAGGTGCTCGCGGTGTGGCAGGGGCTCGGATACTACTCCCGCGCCCGCAATCTCCATCGCGCCGCACGCCATGTCGTCGCGCATCACGATGGTGAAATGCCACGCGACCCCGCGCTCATCCGCGCGTTGCCGGGCGTCGGGCGCTACACGGCGGGTGCTGTTGCGAGCTTCGCCTTCGACCTGCCGGAGCCGCTTGTGGATGCAAACGTCGCACGCGTCCTTGCGCGACTGATGGCTCTCGCTACGCCGATTGATACCACCGCAGGTCAGCACGCACTGTGGGCCGCCGCCGAATCACTTGTCCCGAAAAAGGGCGCACGCATTTTTAACTCCGCGCTGATGGAACTCGGCGCGCTCGTCTGCACGTCACGCGCACCGCGCTGCGGCGAATGTCCCATCCTCACACACTGTCGCGCTTACAAAAACGGGAACGCCGAGACCTTTCCCCACAAAAAACCACGGCGAAAAACCGTCGCGCTCGCCGAACACTGCGCGTGGATCGTCTCGAAAGGCCGCATCCTTCTCGAACAACAATCCGGCCCGCGCTGGCGTGGACTTTGGAAACTCCCGCAACTTCCCTCCGCACCTCCCTCCGATCCGTTGCTCACGCTTGATTATCCATTCACCCACCACCGCGTGACGCTCTCCATTTACAAACAGCCAGCGCCAAGTCCACCCGGTGAAAACCAAGCGTGGCACCCGCTTTCAAAGCTCGCCGAAGTTCCGCTTGCCGCCCCGCACCTACGGGCCATTCGGAAGCTCGCTGGAAAATAGCAACCTCACACCGCCCTTGCTCTCGCGTTCGCAGTGCGGCAAAAACCCGCGTCAAATGTCTGTCCGATTTTTCGACACCTACACACGCCAGCTCGAAACTTTCACGCCGCACGATGCCAAGTCGGTGAAGCTCTATACGTGCGGGCCGACGGTTTATAATTTCGCCCACATCGGAAATTTCCGCGCTTACATCTTCGAGGATTTGCTCCAGCGGCATCTGGAAGCGCGCGGCTACGGCGTCCTGCGCGTGATGAATCTCACGGATGTGGACGACAAAACCATTCGCGGCTGCCGCCAACTCGGCGTGCGTCTCGCGGAGTTTACGCGAAAATTTAAGGATGCGTTTTTCGACGACCTCGCGACGCTGCGCATCAAACGGGCACAGCATTTTCCGGCGGCGACGGATTACGTGGAGCAGATGATCGAAATGATCCGCGTGCTCATGGACAAGGGCGTGGCGTATCAAGCCGAGGACAAGTCGCTTTATTTCCGCATCGGAAAATTCGCCGACTACGGAAAGCTGGCGCACCTCAATCTTGAAGAATTGCGACCGAGCGGACGCATCCAGAGCGACGAATACGAAAAGGAAAGCATCGGAGATTTCGCGCTTTGGAAGGCGTGGGATGAAAACGACGGCGACGTGCGCTGGGATTCACCGTGGGGGCCGGGGCGTCCGGGCTGGCACATCGAGTGCAGCGCGATGGCGACGGCGCTGCTCGGGCCGGAGTTGGACATCCACTGCGGCGGCGTGGACAACATTTTTCCGCACCACGAAGCGGAGATTGCGCAGAGCGAATGTGTGACCGGTCGGAAGTTCGTGCGGACGTGGCTGCACTGCGCGCACCTCATGGTGGAGGGAGAGAAGATGTCGAAGAGCGCGGGTAACTTTTTCACGCTGCGCGATCTCATCGAGAAGGGCTGGACTGGCCGCGAAATCCGCTATGCGCTCATCACAGTAAACTATCGTCTGCCGCTGAATTTCACCTTCGACGGCCTCGCAGGCGCTCGCAGTGCACTCGGTCGCATTGACGAATGGGTGGCACGGCTGCAAGAAGCCGCCCTTGCCAAGCACATCACGCCGAAACCTCTATCCTCCGCAGCGGAACCCAAGCGCCAGATCTCAACTGAAATTTCAGATCTGAATAAGATTCCGACACTATCTGCGGAAGAAAAACAAAGCTTATTAGATCACATACAGGCGCACACTCTTATCGCAGCAGATTCAATAGAGGGCTTTTTTGAGTGCCTCGACAATGACCTGAATATCTCCGGCGCGATGGGGCAGTTCTTTGATCTCATCCGCGAAAGCAACCGTGCACTCGACGCAGGCAAACTCGGTGCCGCAGAGGCGTCCGCGTTTCTTGTGCAGTGGGAGCGCATCAATAGCGTGCTCGGCTTTGAGCGCGATGCTGTGGCGATTCCGGCGGAAGTGCTGGCGCTCGTCGAGCAGCGTCAGGCCGTGCGTGCTGCGAAGAACTGGGCCGAGAGCGACCGTCTGCGCGATGCCATCGCGGAACTCGGCTGGATTGTGAAGGACACGAAAGACGGCGCGAAACTCACCGCGCGCTAGGCTCGCCTTGTTCGGTTTATTGCTTCGGCGCGGCGGGCTTTTTCTTCACGGCACTTTCTTCTTTCACCGGCGGCTTTGCTTTGTCGTCTGGTTTGGCGGGCTCAGCGGGGTTTTCCGGCGCTGGCTTTTCGTCATCCTTCAACTCCTCATCAAACACCACTTCCTCCTTCGGCGGGGCCTCGCCGCTGATCCCTGCGTCGTCGTGGAAAGTGCGAGCGTAGTTTCGTGTTCGGATTTTCATCCTAGACGGAAAATGTTCGCTCAGGCCCGGGGACGAAATTTTAAACAGGGAAAATTTCCACTCGTCACTCGTCACCCCTCGCCCGTAACTTCCCCGCCATGCTTCGTCGCTCCCTGCTACTCGCACTTCTTGTCTGCGGAACCACTCTGCACGCGCAGGACGCAACTGCGCCGCTCACCAAAGAAGAAATCGCCTTGGTAGCGCGAGGAGAAGTCATTTCCATGCCCATGCCCGGCGAATTATTCGCGGCACTCAGCAAGCAGGGAAAGCCGGACTGGAGCGCGATGTTGCGAAAATCGCCATCAGGTGCATTTACCAGCCGCCAGCAAATCGCGCTCAACCTCGGCGCGCTCATAGCCGATGGCTACCTCGCTGTGGAGGCCCAGGATGCTCAGCAGGTGAAGAACGTCTCGAAGGACATCAAGGGCATGGCGAAAGGGCTCGGCGTTGAACAAGACCTCATCAACCGCGGCAACAGCATCATCGAGTTCGCGCAGAGTGGAAAATGGGACGCGCTCAAGGAAGAACTTGAAGCCACTCAAAACGAGGTCGTCACAGCAATGATCGCGCATCACGATCAGGACTTGGTCACCTTTATCACACTCGGTGGATGGTTGCGCGGCACGGAAGTCGTGAGCGGATTTCTCGCGACACACTACACCGAGTCGGGAGCACGCGTGCTTCGCCAGCCGGCAGTCGTGGATCACTTCATCCAGCAACTCGCCATGATGCCCAAAAAACTCACTGATACCAATGTCGTCTCCGCCATCCGCACCGCGCTTTTTGAAATCAAGAAATTGGTTGCTTTCAGCACCACTGGAACACCGAGCGTGGACGACGTAAAAAAACTCGCCGAACTTGCAGTGAGTGCCGTCAAAACCATCTCCACCAAATGAAACGCATCGCCCTCGCGCTCACATTTCTCGCCTCCACGCTCATCGCTTCACCGGATGATGACCGCGTGGCCGCACGCCGCACCGCGCTCGACCTCGCAGGTGCGTGGAGCAATGACGGCTTCAAACTGCGCGACGGTCATTGGGTCGGCACTTTCGAGCCCGGCGAGGCGAAGCTCGTGCAGGTGAATCTCTACGCGGGAAACCAGTATTGGTTCACACTCGGAACCACGGACAAGGCGAAGAAAGTCGCTGTCAGTATTTTCGACGAAAGTGGTAAGCCCGTCGCTTTCGAGCGGCATGAGGATGGCGCTCGCGCCGCAGCGGGTTTCGCACCGACGAGCAGCGGGCCTTTCATCGTGAAAATCGAAGAACTCGACGGCCAGCCCACCGCTTTCGCGCTCATCTATTCCTACAAATAAATGCCCGCAGAAATCCCGCCGACGAAACGTAGCGAAACTGGCGAAAAGCCGGGGCGGCAGCCCGTCGTGCAATTCAGCATTTTCCTCCGCAACAAAGTCGGCGCGCTGCTCGACATCGTGCGAGTCCTCGGCGAGCACCACGTCTCCGTGCTCGCCACCAGCATTGAATCCAGCGCCGATACCGCCATCGTCCGCATCATCGTAAGCGATCCGGAAAGCGTCGAGGGCGTCTTTCACCTCAACAACATCGCATACTCATCCTGCCACCTCGTCGTTGCTGAGCTGAAAGAAGCCGCGCAATTCGGCGAACTCCTTTCCGCACTGCTCGCCGCCGAGGTGAATATCTTCGGTTCCTACGTGCTCCTCAACCGCCCAAACGACAACCCCGTTCTGGCGCTCCACGTCGAGGACAACGACTGCGCTGAGTCCGTGCTCCGCTCCAGCGGGTTCCGCCTGCTGGATCAGGACGACATTTCGCGCTAACGAGAAACTTCAGCGCGCCACCTGCGCGACTGCACCTGCCGGCGGTTGCAGGGGTTGCTGCGGCTGCGGCAAATCGAGCGGGCGATTTACGATGTCCACCCCTGCACCCTCTCCGACGATACGGTAAAGCTCGATGATGTCGTGCGAGCGCATCCGCACACAGCCGAAACTCGCCGGTGTTCCGATGCGCCATTCCTCCGGCGTGCCGTGAATGTAGATCGTCCGCGAAAATGAACTGCGATTTTCCCGCTCCAGCCCCTTCAGCCACAGAATGCGCGTCACAATCGGATCGCGTCCCGGCGAATTTACTGGAACAATTTCACCGGTCGCCCTGCGGCTCTTGAATTTCATCCCCGAAGGCTGGCCGCCCCCGATTTTCTTTGCGACCTCGTGTCGCCCGAGCGGCGTGCCATTCGTTCCGGGGCGGGTGCTCAAGCAAAAGCGCGAAGTGGAAACATCATACACACGCATCAGCTCGCCCTTCTTATAAAGTGCCATCCTTTGTTCCGGCACGCTGACGACCATCGTGTGGATGCGATCCTTCGCGCACGACGCGAAGAACATCACCAACACCACGCTGAACAAACGGATAGCTCGGTAGAACACAGCCCGCGAAAGTATCCACGACTTCCCCGCGCGCAACTCTGCGTTTTCCCTTGAGCCAGCAACCCAATGCAACGATCCTCCCTTCATGAAAACACGGATATTGCTCGCACTCCTGCTGCTCATCGTCGCCCCGCTCATGGCGCTGCAAGAAACAACCAATGCCGCGAACAAGCCTGCAAACACGCCCGCGAACACACCATCAAGCGCACCCGTTAGCGCACCTGTCACCACACCGGCAAATACTCCGACCAGCACTCCTGCCATCATTGCTACAAACGCGCCCTCCGGCCCGGTATTCGTCATCCCACTCCACGGTGAAGTCTCGCCAGCGCAATTTTATTTTCTCCGCCGTGCGCTAAAAGAAGCCCAACGCGCCAACGCCAGTGCCGTCGTTCTCGATGTGGACACCTTCGGCGGACGCGTGGATTCTGCGATGGAGGAAATGGACGCGCTTCTCACCACACGCATCCCCACCATCGCCTTCGTAAATACGAAGGCCATCTCCGCAGGCTCCCTCATTTCGCTCGCCGCCAAACGCATCTACATGCACCCCAATGCGCTCATCGGTGCATCAGCCGTCGTTGGCGGCGAAGGCGAGGATTTGAAGGAAACGATGAAGGAAAAAAGCACCTCAATGGTCGTCGCAAAAGCGCGCGGCGCAGCAAAAGCGAACGGACACGCAGAGGATGTCGCCGAGGCATTTGTGCGCAAGGAAAGCGAAGTGAAACGCGGCGAAGTCAGCTTGGACACCAAGGACACACTGCTCACACTCAACGCCATTGACGCCGCCAAGCTCTACAACGGCCAGCCGCTACTCGCCACCGGCACCACCGAGAATCTCGAAAGCCTGCTCAAAGTCGCCGGACTCACCGGCACGATGCGCGGCGTGGAGCCGAGCGGTTTTGAGGCCATCGCATTTTGGATCACCACACTCGCACCGCTGCTCCTCATCGGCGGAATCGCCGGCGCTTACATCGAAATGAAAGCGCCCGGCTTTGGCATCCCCGGCATCATTTCACTCATCTGCTTCGCGCTTTTCTTTGGCGGGCACTTCATCGCTGGCCTCGCTGGCTGGGAGGTCATCGTCGTCTTCGTCATCGGACTAGCGCTCATCATCAGTGAAGTTTTCATCCACCCCGGCACCATCATCCCTGGCCTCGTTGGTGTCCTCCTCCTGCTCGGCTCACTCGTCTGGGCCATGGTAGATTACTGGCCCGGCACACCCTCGCTTCCATCGCGCGAAGAATTCGAGCGCCCGATGGCCAACATCATCATGGCCCTGGTTGGCGGCTCGATCGTTATCAGTCTGATCGCAAAATACCTGCCGAAAATCCCGCTCTTTAACCGCCTCATCCTGAGCACCGCATCCGCCGAAGGCCCATCCGTCTCGATCCCGATGGCTAACCTCACCGTTAAAACAGGCGACATCGGCACCGCCACCACCACGCTACGCCCAGCAGGAAAAGCCATCTTCGGCAGTGAAGTCCACGACGTCGTCACCAACGGCGATTTCATAGAAGCTGGCACCAAAGTGCGCGTCGCAAGCACAGACGGAATGCGTGTAGCGGTGGATGCTGCGTAGCCTGCCTCAGCGAGTAAAAACTGCATCGCACTTCGCCAGACGCTTCTTTTATTGCGAAGTGTGATCGCTCACCGTAGCGGGAAGCTTGGCAGAATGAAGCAGTTGACTGCTTTCAACTCGCCGCGAGTATCGGCGCTCGTAGAGACACAGACTTAGATTTTAATCTTCAAACTCAACGGTGCGCTGGAGGTAGCGGTCTGCTGTGCCTCTATCTCTGCTTTGGCTGCAGCATTTTTTGCGCGTTCCTCCTCTTCTTCCGGCGAGAGCTTGAAGGAGTGATTCCCGGAATCATCCTGCCCCATATTCTTTTTCTCACGGTCGAGCATCTGCCGCATCTTCGTTTTGTTCACGGCGAGCAATAGAGTCGTTTCCTCCGTGATCAACTGTTTCGCAAACAACTCGCAGAGACTTTGCTCGAAGGTGCACCAGCCCTCCTGCCGCGCGAGCGTAATGATCTCATGCAAATTGCGCACATCGTTTTCGCCGAGCTGCACCGCTTCGCGCGAACGCATGTTGTTGCCCATGATTTCTGCCACCATCACGCGACCGCCGCCGATCTTTGGGGCAAGGCGCTGACTCACCACCCACCGCAACGTCTCTGCTAGACGCTCGCGCACCTGACTTTCCTCCTCCTTGGAGAACATACCGAGCACACGGTTGATGGATTGCGCCGCGCTGATCGTGTGCAGCGTGGAAAGAACCAAGTGGCCCGTCTCCGCCGCCGTCAGCGCGATTTCCATCGTCTCTCGGTCGCGGATTTCACCGACGAGAATCACCTTTGGTGCCTGCCGCAGCGCTGCGCGCAA
>JBEIQV010000273.1:0-4443 GCA_040376335.1 Verrucomicrobiia bacterium
CCCCCCACACATAGAGAACGATGGGCGGGTTTGCGATGGTGCTCAGCGACTCAGGATACTCCGGTGAATCCCACGTAATCACACGCGCTCCGAATGCCTCGATGCGCTTTAATTCGGCGGCGAGGTCCACAGTGGCTTCCCAATCTGCGAGTGAGTTTGCGGTATCGCGTCCGATGCCCTTCACAGACTCGAGCGCGGCCTTTCCCGCAGTGAGCACGCGGACGGGCGTCTCGAATACTTCGAGAAGATTCTTCAATCGAACCGGGCCCATGCCGGGCACCATATTGAGGGCGATACAGGCTTCAGTTTCGGTCACGTCGGCGAAGCTATGGATTCGGGTGATGGGTGTAAAGGCGAGGCAGCTAGGAAATACCCGCCCTTGACCCGCCAGCCTGCGACTGTATGTGTCAGCAAAGCTGTAACCCAAATCAGGTATGAAAACTTTCTTTCACTCCATCGCGGTGCTCATTTGCGCAGCCTCACTCAGCCCGTTGCTCGCAGCGGAAGGCAAAGGGCTACTGGTGAATGTATTCAAGCGAACGACCGGAAAGAATGACGTCAAGGGGGAATACTACTCAGGACAGGAAAAAAATATCAGCCTCGCCATCTCCGTAAAAAACACCTCTCTGCGCAATATGCCAGAAGGCGAATTGCATTGGGCAATGCTGGTTTATAAAGGATACAGCAAACTCACTGAAAGAGTGACTGGCGTGGAAGCGATCAAAGCGCTGAAGGTTTCCGAAACCGTCGAAATTACCGTGGGTCCGGTGAAGGTGGGCGAATATCGCTCCAAGTCAGACTCTCAATATAGCGCCGGTAAAGAATACAAGGACAAGCTGGACTACGAAATCATCATCATGCAGGGCGAACAGGAGCTTTTGCGCATGGGCAGCGATGCTAGTTTCGCCAAGAGCACGAAACCGATTGCGCAAACAACGCGCATTGCTGGCGTGAATGGGGGACAGCCCAAGCCAAAGAAGGAGGATGCTGGTGACAATTTCGGCAATGGTGACGGCGAAAACCCCAAGCCCGTCGTCGTGGCCATCAAGCCAGTCGAAACCAAGCCCCCGATCAACAAGGAAGAGCCTGCGCCTGTCGTGAAACCTTCGCCGCCGATTGTGGCAAACACACCTCCACCTTCGGCAGAATATTCAGCCGCCAGGCCCTTCGACTTTTTCAATCTCGGCGGTAACGGCAAGTAATTCGCCTACGCTTTTTGCGACTCCTTCACCCAGGCATCCTTGAGCGTGATCGTGCGATTGAATACCGGGGTGCCGGGGCGTGAATCCGGATCGAGCGTGAAATAGGCGAGACGTTCCAGTTGATAGCGCACCTCGGGCTTCGCATCGGCGAGTGATGGCTCCAGCTTTGCACGCACGACTTCGAGCGAGTGCGGGTTCATCACGCTCTTAAAGTCGCGCCCATCCTTCTCCGGCTCGCATTCAGTGAACAGCCGATCATAGAGCCGCACTTCCGCCTCGATGGCGTGTGCCGCACTCACCCAGTGAATTGTTCCTTTCACCTTGCGACCGGCAGTCGGCCCGCCGCTCTTGCTGTCGAGGTCGGCGGTGCAGCGAAGCTCCACCACATTGCCCGCCGCGTCCTTCACCACTTCGTCGCACTTGATGATAAACGCATACTTCAGCCGCACCTCGCCGCCCGGCTTGAGTCGGAAATATTTTGGCGCAGGAACTTCCATGAAGTCTTCCTGCTCGATCCATATCTCTCGTGAAAAAGGAACCTCGCGCGTTGTCGGATCGTCGGGATTATTCGCCGCCGCGCACATCTCTGTTTTTCCTTCGGGGAAATTCGTGATCACCACTTTCAGCGGACGCAGCACGCCGAGCCTGCGCTGTGAGTGTTTGTTCAAATCCGCACGAATCGCGTGCTCCAGCACCGCCACATCCGTGAGCGACATGTATTTCGTCACGCCGATGTGATACGCGAAATCGCGCAGTGCCTGCGGCGTCACACCGCGTCGGCGCATTCCCGAGATCGTGGGCATCCGCGGATCGTCCCAGCCCGTCACCAGTTTTTCCTCCACGAGTTGCAACAGCTTGCGCTTGCTCATCACCGTGTAAGTCAGATTCAGCCGCGCAAATTCGTATTGATGCGGCCTCGTCTTCCACTGCCCGACTTCATCCACTAGCCAGTCGTAAAGCGGACGATGCACTTCAAACTCCAGCGTGCAAATCGAGTGAGAAATACCTTCGATAGCATCGCTCAGGCAGTGCGCATAATCATACATCGGGTAAATGCACCACGCCCCGCCCGTGCGATGGTGTTCCGCGTGGCGGATACGATAGAGCACCGGGTCGCGCATGTGAATATTCGGCGACGCCATATCAATGATCGCGCGCAAGGTTTTCGTTCCATCCGCAAACTCCCCGGCACGCATCCGCGCGAAAAGATCCAGATTTTCCTCCACGCTCCGATCCCTGAAAGGCGACGGCCTTCCCGGACGCTCTGGCGCACCGCGATACTCCGCCATCTGCTCACCAGTGAGGTCACATACAAATGCTTTTCCCTTTTGAATCAGCAGCACCGCAAACTCGTAGAGCCTGCCGAAATAGTCCGACGCATAAAACGGTTCCACCGGTTCCGGCTTCAGCCCCACCACATGGTCCGCCCATCCGCCGATGAGCCAGCGCACATCGCGCTCAATGCTCTCCACATACTCCGTGTCCTCCTTCGTCGGATTCGTGTCATCCATCCGCAAATTGCACGTTCCGCCAAACTCCCGTGCGATGCCGAAATTCAGACAGATGGATTTCGCGTGCCCGATGTGCAGATACCCATTCGGCTCCGGCGGAAATCGCGTGAGGATTTTCGGATAACGCCCCTCTGCCGAATGCTGCGCGACAATGTCGCGGATGAAATCAGATGGTGCTGCGGCTGGCGGTTCGGTGCTCATTAGAAAAACGGAGGCGAGCTTTTAGAGAGCACACGCCCCCGAGTCAGCGGAAAAAAATCTCAGCTTGCCATTTTGTCCGTGACGCGATTGATTCCGCGCCCGCTTGGACAAGCGAAATGCGCGGTTAGCTCAGTGGTAGAGCACTACCTTGACACGGTAGGGGTCGCAGGTTCGAAACCTGCACCGCGCACCACCTTTAACTTTCTATGAGGGCAGAATTTGCGCAGGAGAATGCAAACTCTGAAAAAGGTCACTGTAACACTTTACTGTAACACTTTTCAGAATCGCACCAGTTTTCCTCCAGAAAAACGCACACTCGTTTACTCAATTGCGGAAACCGAAATAGCGGCGACGGCACCTGCTTGATGCGTTGCCTTTGATTGCACGCACATTTGGGTTGCTAGTCAGGGCGCGAACAACGTCACACGACTCACGCTGAACGGCGAACTTGTCGGCACTTGCCCTGTCGAAACCGCACCCGCTGGAATCGTTTTCGACGGACGCTCCATTTGGGTTGCCAACTCGGGAACAAACACCGTGACGCAGCTCGACTGTATCACCGGGCAACTCATTGACTCATCGTCAGTCGGAAAAAGTCCGCTCGGACTCTGCTTCGATGGAGCCGCAGTGTGGGTCGCAAACAAAACGAGCAACAACCTGCTTCGGCGGTAATTCACCGCCGGACATTTCCCCGACCACGACAATGCGCCGTGGTTTTGTAAGGGGGACGCCCTACGTCTAAGCGGAGCTTAGAAAAAGTGTCCGAGCACGGAGGGCGTCGTCCGGGCGACCACGAGGAAACCATGATCGTATGAAAACGAGTTCCGACGTTGCCACGCAGGCGGCGCGGTTCGAGGAAGCTGTCCGCGCATTCACACCAGTCTGCAAGGCCCGCTACGCAAAACTGCTACCCTTCCGCGACGGCATCGCGCAGCTCCGCGAAAAGGGCGCGAGCTACGACCTCATCCGTGAGATGCTCGTCGCCTCAGGCGTGGCTGTCGCCGTGGACACCATCGGCAACTTTGTGCGTGAGGTCATTGAGCAACGTGAGCGCCCACAGCCGAACCCACGACGACGCCCACAGCCGCGACCGTTCACGGCCCATTCCGCGCCCACGGTGGGAGCGATGAAGATGCCATTCACCGTCGCCCCGCCTGCTGGCGAATCACAAGTTGTCGACACCACAAAGCAAAAGCAAAAGTGAACGCACTGCTTCCCGCAAAAGTCCTCGTCGCATCCATCGTGAGCGCGTGGTTGCTCGCGCTCATCCTCCTAATCGTGATGCCGTCACGTCCACGCAAACGAGTCGTCGCACGGCTCGGCGGCTTCGTCTGGACGCGCGAGGACTTTTGCCGTGGATGGCTCATCACCGGAGACACTGGCTCTGGCAAAACGCGCTCCGGCATCACTCCGTTGTTGCACCAGGTGCTTACCAATGAGCCGACATGGGGCGGGCTCTGTATTGATGACAAGGGGCTCCATCGCCATCGGATGCCGACACTCGCATGACGAGGCGGCTCGCGGACTGC